>JBFOLQ010000056.1:0-2401 GCA_040830145.1 Flavobacteriaceae bacterium
GTAGCCTTTACCACATTATGGGGATTGGAAGATCCCTGGGACTTTGACAATACGTCATGTACCCCTACTGCCTCCAATACGGCCCTAACAGCACCTCCGGCAATAACTCCCGTACCATGTGAAGCTGGCTGAATGTATACACGGGCACCTCCGTATTTTCCTTTTTGTTCATGTGGTAGTGTAGACTTGTTCAAAGGAATGCGGACCAAGTTTTTCTTGGCATCCTCAATGGCTTTGGCAATGGCCGTGGACACTTCCTTTGATTTTCCAAGGCCATGTCCCACAACGCCATTCTCATCACCTACGACCACAATGGCTGTAAAGCCAAAGGCCCTACCTCCCTTGGTAACCTTGGTAACACGTTGTACCCCTACCAATCTATCCTTTAACTCCAAGCCTCCTGGCTTAACGGTCTCAACATTTTTATATTTCTGGAACATAGTATTGTTTTAGAAATTTAAACCGGCTTCCCTAGCTCCGTCAGCCAAGGCTTTTACACGTCCGTGATACAAGTTTCCCCCACGATCAAAGGCTACTCTTTCAATGCCCGCCTCCTTGGCTTTTTCGGCAATCACCTTTCCTACCATCGCGGCTTTCTCAGACTTTGTCCCTTTTGCGGAAGCCATGTCCTTATCCCTGGATGAGGCAGCGGCCAAGGTCTTTCCCGAGGTATCATCTATCAATTGGGCATAAATCTCATTATTACTCCTAAAGACCGACAACCTTGGTCTTTCAGAAGTACCCATAGACACCTTGCGTATCCTTCTCCTGATCCTTAACTTTCTTTGTGACTTAGATAATTTCATCCGTCTAAATTTATGCTGATTTACCAGCTTTTCTTCGTATTTGCTCACCCACGAACTTAACACCTTTTCCTTTGTAAGGCTCCGGTTTTCTGAATGAGCGGATCTTAGCTGCCACTTGGCCTACCAATTGTTTATCGTGTGATGTCAATTTAACGATAGGGTTCTTTCCTTTTTCCGAAACGGTCTCTACTTTGACCTCTGGCGCAAGGTTCAAAACAATGTTATGTGAAAAACCTAAGGCAAGATCCAATTTTTGGCCTTGGTTGCTGGCACGATATCCTACCCCTACCAATTCCAATTCCTTGGTGTAACCCTTTGAGACACCTTCCACCATATTGTTCAACAGCGAACGGTAGAGTCCGTGTTTGGCTTTATGCTCAACACTATCTGAAGGTCGGGACACTTTTACTTCCCCATCCTCAACGACCACATCGACCCCAGAGATATCCTGGGTGAGTTCGCCCAACTTCCCTTTTACGGTGACCACATTGTCATTGACCTCTACTGTGACCCCTTCGGGAATCGCAATCGGATTGTTGCCTATTCTTGACATTTTTATCTCTTTAAAATCGTATTAATAAACATAGCAGAGCACTTCGCCCCCTACATTTTCCTGTTTGGCCTGCTTGCTTGTCATTACCCCTCGTGAGGTCGACACAATGGCAATGCCCAACCCGTTCAACACTCGCGGCAAGGATCCAACCTCGGCATATTTTCTAAGGCCGGGCTTGCTCACTCGTTTTAATTTTTTAATGACGGGCTCTTTGGTCAGCCTATCATATTTTAGGGCAATCTTGATGCTGTCCTGTACGTCATTTTCAATGACCTTATAACTCAAGATATATCCTTGGTCGAACAAAATCTTGGTCATTTCCTTCTTAACCTTGGAAGCAGGAATCTCAACCACCCTATGTCCGGCACTGTTGGCATTCCGTATCCTGGTCAAATAGTCTGCAATAGTATCTGTTACCATGTTCCTTTACTTATGGGTCAATCCCAAATTTAAAATTCTACCAACTGGCCTTTTTGACCCCTGGAATTAGTCCTTTATTTGCCATTTCCCTGAACGTTACCCTTGAAATACCAAAAGTACGCATATACCCCTTGGGCCTTCCCGTTAGCTTGCAACGGTTGTGCATACGCACCGGTGAGGCATTACGTGGCAATTTTTGAAGTGCTTCATAGTCACCAGCCTCCTTAAGGGCCTTGCGCTTTTCAGCATACTTGGCTACAGTGCGGGCCCTTTTCCTTTCACGGGCTTTCATTGATTCTTTGGCCATTCTAATTCTTTTTAAACGGTAGTCCCAATTCTGTTAACAATGATTTTGCTTCCTTATCGGTCTTGGCCGAGGTTACAAAACTTATATCCATACCGCTGATCCGGTTGATTTTGTCAATATTGATTTCCGGGAAAATAATTTGCTCGGTAATCCCTAGATTGTAATTGCCCCGTCCATCAAATCCTGTAGCCCTAATACCATGAAAGTCACGTACTCGGGGAAGTGCTGAGGTAACCAAACGGTCGAGGAACTCGTACATACGCTCTCCCCTAAGAGTTACCTTGGCCCCAATGGGCATGCCCTTTCTAAGTTTAA
>JBFOLQ010000057.1:0-7314 GCA_040830145.1 Flavobacteriaceae bacterium
AGTGGCCGTGGCCCTTTACCCATTTTATCAGAAATTGGTCAAACGCGCCGGGGGAAAACGAAAGAAACTGATATCAACCCTCCTAACATTGGTTACGGTGATGGCCATTTCAATCCCCTCATACTCCATTTTCAGTTCAGCCCTGGAAACCACGACCGATGTGATAAAGCAGCTTAAAAATAATACACTGGAGGTAACCCCTCCCACAGAAAAGGTAAGGGAGTGGCCCTTGATTGGAAACGAGGTTTACAATACTTGGAAAGAAGCTTCCGAGAATACCAAGGCATTCGCCTTGGACCACAAGGATTTTATCTTGGAAAAGGGCAAGGGCCTTTTGGGAAGTTTTACGGGCATCATGGGTACTTTACTCATATTCATTGTTTCGTTCATTATCGCCGTAGTATTCATGTACCATGCCGATAATGGGTATACATCTACCCTAAAATTGGCAAACAAACTGTTGGGTGACAAGGGGGAAGATATGGTCATTATGTCTAGAAATACCATTAGAAGTGTGGTAAAGGGCATCTTGTTGGTGGCCATTATTCAGGCCGGACTGAGCTTTCTGGGCTTTAAGCTCATCGGATTGCCCGCTCCCGGACTCTTTACCCTTTTGGTCCTAATGGCCGCCATAGTCCAAATCCCCGTTACCTTGGCAGTATTGCCAGCCATTGCCTTGGCCTTTTCAATCTCAAACGATACAACCCATACCATAATTTTCACGGTGTATATACTAGTGGTATCCTTACTGGATAATTTCCTTAAACCCGTTTTGCTTGCAAAAGGGCTCCAGACTCCAACCATCATTATCTTTCTGGGAGCCATTGGCGGGGTGATTTTGCACGGTATCATTGGCTTATTTGTCGGAACGGTCGTTTTGGCACTGATGCACCAATTCTACAGACATTGGGTAGACAGCACCGAAGAAGTTTAACTATTTTATACAGAACACCATGATACGAATCAAGCTTTTTTTGCTCTTGTCCGTCTGTGCCCTGTTTGCCAGGGGACAATATGGGAACCATATAAGTGTTGACCCTTTTGTCGCTGTCTTTGGTACGGCCCAAGTACAGTACGAAAGACCCATTAATAGTGACAACACCATGAGTGTTGGGCTATCCTTGGGGTACAAGACCTCATCGGGGGTCTTTGAACTCCCAGGTATTTCTTCAGATAAGATTACCACTGATGATTTTAACTTCAATGGAATAAAAATCATCCCTGAATTCAGATGGTATACGCAGAAGCAGGGGTTTTCCGGATTTTATACGGGAGCCTATCTCAAGTACCAACATTATACAGGCAATATTGAAGGCATTTATGTGGATAATGACTCAGAACAGAGTACCATAGATTTGGACGCCAAGATCAAAACCTACGCTGCGGGACTGGAAGTAGGATATAAACTAATGGTGGGCAATCGATTTTTCCTTGATTTTTTAATAGCCGGACCGGGACTCAGTTTCAATACTTTTGAATTGGATGAGAATGCACCGCTACCTTCAGCCTTTTACGACGATCTTTCAGAGGCCCTTTCTGAATATGGCATTTTTGAAAGCATAGATACTGATTTTGAAATTGATGCCAATGCCAAAAGTGAGACCAAAGCGCTGCCGGCCTTTAGGTATGGGATTAAAATTGGGTATTCATTCTAGGTTTTACCATCTGTATTCCAGTATCAGGGTATGCCCTGGGCCTCCCTCATGATGTGCCGATTCGTAAAACTCCTCTAAACGGTACCCAAACCCTATTTCGTGCCCGTTCACCATCTCCCGCACCAACTTCAAGGTATATTCCCGGGTTATGGGGTACCGTTCACCCGAGGAGGGGTTCTTTAAAAAATACCATTCCAGGCTACCTTGGATCTTCCAAGCTGTCAAGGTCTCCTCATCCTCTGATAGGTTGTAATCAAGCCCCAGCCTATAGCGCCATCTGCTATACGTATCGTTTTCGGTAGTCCCGGAATATATAAAAGTGAGCGATTCAGGCCGAAAGCGCTGTACAAAATCCAACCGTTCTGTTATTGGGGTTTTCAGTCCAATGGCCACCCATGGTCTGAGTTGAAAAAAGTTATCAATATCGGCATGAAAGGTATAATAATTGGCCATCCCGGCCATAAAGGACCAATTTCCATGTTTTCTTTTGGCCGAAAAAACACCTCCCCATCGTCTCCATGCTGCCTCATCAGCATATAGGTGTTTCCAACTGGCCGTAACATCAAGGGTCCATTGTTCATTCTCCACTATCAGTTTGCCCACCTCTATTTCATGGAAAAACTCTGCCTTGCCCCCATCACTCCCGCTTTCCTGTCCATAAGTTATAAAGCACCCAAGTACCCATACGACAAGAACTTTAAAGGGTATGGCCCTTACGGTACCGTTTATTGCACACATCCATTTCAATTGTTAGGGGGATACAGGTTTTTTGCCATGTATTTAACCAGGTTTTTAGCGTAGGTATCTGAACCCGAAGCCACGGAGGAAGGATTTATCACCTTGTCCTCCACTTTCCAAACCAGCGTCTCCTTACCATTGCCCTCCCTTAGGTCAAACAATGAACTTTCCAGCACATAGTTCACATCTTGTCTGGTATAGTCAAAACCGTACACCATATCGTAGGTGGTGATGAGATGTCTCCCCATTCCGTAATACTGGGGTACATAATAGGATGTTGAAGTATCCTCCGTTACATAGGAATTGACTACCGCAGCCGTAAGTACTGAGCCGACCTTCTCTTTTTCAATTACTGAGCTAATATTTAACAGACTCCAACCTTCCCTACCCGAATTGGGCGGAAAAAGTGTTACTCCCTTTACCACTTCAATAGTGGGATATTGTTTGGTCAATTCCTCCGCAATGGAGTTTTCGAGACGCTGCCTCACTTCCATACTTTTGCTTACGGCCACTATGGCCACCTTGCTTGGCCATTCAGATGAATAGCCTTCCTTTTTCCATACAGCATCCATTTGGGGGGCACACCCTAACATGATGAAGGCACATACGCCCATAACCACACTCCTAACAATTATTGGATTTTTCATATCACATTAAATTCATTTCATGCTTTAAAAATTTCCCCTGACCTTATGAACAGGTCATTTTTCTCAATACGCCAGGGCATTCAGTTTTTCCCCTTCCACCCTGTTATGCACATAGCGCTGAAGAAAGAAGAACAATGTGGTCTTTTGTACCCCAATGGCTTTTTTCATTTTGTTATAAAACCGTTTATTTAATTTCAATCGGGCCAAATCAGTACGGAAGACGTCCGTATTTAGGTCATTTAAGCGCTCTAACGACGGTTGTTCCCCCAGTTGAAGGTATTGGGCAAAATTCTGCCATTTCCGTACGGCTATTTGACCACTTTTTTTCAGGTAGTCTTCAAAAATGGGGTCAAATGTTTGCATCTCGGCCTCTGAGAGTTGCAAGCCATCATAAACAAAGGATTTCACCTCTATCTTGGCAGCTGATTTCACCAAATCCATATATTCTTGTTGGGTCTGTGCCTGTACCATCTGGAACATTGTCACACATAATCCAATTCTTAAAATTGCTTTCTTCATTTCCATGGTCTTTTATATTCATTTTTAAATTATGCCCTTCTGCCAACAGTGGGGTTGGTTTAAGGGAATGTTACTTTTTCTTGGCATCGCGGACCAATCTAAACCCTACATGTCCCATCCCACTATCTGGTGTCAAACGCATACGTCTTGCATTCCGATATCCTGAACACCAACTGTCATTGCACAAGAAAGAACCTCCCCTGACTACTTTGTTCATGGCATTTGTAGCGTACACCTCCATACTTTTTACAGGCCCGTTAGGATTCAGGGCTACTTTGCCCGATTCCTTTAGCTCTTTATAATACAAGGGGCTGTACCAATCCAGGGTCCATTCCCAGACATTGCCCGCCATATCATACAATCCATACCCATTGGGTGGAAATGACCCAACTGGGGCCAATCCACCAAAACCATCAATGGCTGTGTTGTTGTATGGGAAATCACCTTGGAGAAAATTACCCTTGGCCACACCTTTCCCCACCGTTTCATTGCCCCATGGATACATGGCCTCGGCTATGCCTCCACGCATGGCATACTCAAATTCGGCCTCGGTGGGGAGTCGCTTCCCCATCCATTTGGCATAGGCCAAGGCATCATACCACGATACCTGTGTCACGGGCAGCTCCCTGATAGTTTCCAAATCAACTTACTTCCCCTCTGGCCGTTTCCAATTGGCCCCCTTCACAAAGGTCCACCAGTTGGACATATTCTCCCTATCGGCCCCTTTCTCTGCATAACTAAATACCAATGACCCGGCCTGTAGCATCTCATCACTCGGTTTCGGGGTATTCGGGGGAAGTTGTTTTTTAAGTTCGTCCCAATCAATGTCTTTTTCCGCAACCGTCACGTAACCCTTAGCTTTAATAAACTCCCAAAACTCCCCAACCGTTACTTCATGGGAATCCATGTAGAAATCAGACACTTCTACGGTATGTTTGGGAAGCTCATCACCTTGCGGCAATGCCGTTTTGGGCATGCCTTCCGTGTCATCCGGAACATCGCCCCCCATCTCAAACTGCCCTCCTTTTACCAGTACCATCCCTTTAATACTGTTCTCTTTTTGAGAAGATGTCTTAATCTCCCCTACCATTTTGAAGTATTGTTGATCGAGGTGTTCCTTTCCCTGTATCTTGTTTGTAGCCATACAGTCTTGTGTGGCATTTTGCATTCTAGGTTCCGTAGATTTTTCTCCTTTACCCAAATTACACCCACCCAAGAAGATACTCCCGGTAAGAGTCAATAGGCAAAAATTAAATGCGTGCTTCTTTTTCATCTACCAAGCCTTGTTCTAACCCTTGAAACCAATTTTTTGTCTTTTCAACATTTAAAAAGCCCTTGGTAGGATAAGCTACCAAGGACCAAAAGGTTGATTAATTTCTTTGTGCCGTTCTCATTTTTTCCAACACGGCATCAACGCTCAAACTACTTCCAGCTCTGGGAGGAAAATCCTTAAAAGAACCCAGAAACTGGGTCACTTTGGCTTGGGCAGGGACATAAGCCCACATTTTGTCTGCCATCCACCTAAGATACATTAAGGATTCAAAGGGTGCTTTTTCATAGGGATCCATTCGCAGATTGACCACTTTTGGCCACGAAGGGGTTTTTCTATAGGCTTCCCAAATAGCGCCTTCCTGCATGGTAAAGATAATTTTCCAATCTCCATAGCGTATGGCATTTAAGTGTCCTCCAGCATCAAAATAATAGATTTCCTTGCGTGGCCCATTTCCTTTTTCTTCTTGCCCCATAAGCAAAGGAAGCTGGTTGTACCCATCTAAATGGGCCTTAAATCCCCTGTATCCTGTCAACAATTTTTCCTTTACACTCTCTTCCCCTGCAGCTGCCAACAGGGTAGGCATCCAATCCTCATGGGAAAAAATATCGTTCACAACCGTTCCTGCTGGGATTTTTCCTGGCCACCTGACCATCTGCGGAACTCTAAATCCACCTTCCCACGTAGATCCCTTCTCACCATGAAAGGGCATCATGCCCCCTTCTGGCCATGAGAAGGTTTCTGCTCCATTGTCTGTTGAGAATACAATTATCGTATTATCCAATTGGCCTGTTTCCTCAAGCTTTTTGTATATCTCTCCTACCACCCAATCCAACTCGGCCATTCCATCCGCATAAACGCCATAACCGGTACTGTTATCAAACTTTGGATTATTGTGAATCCATACATGGTTCCTAGTGGAATTATGCCAAAGAAAAAAGGGTTTGTTCTCATCTGCCGACTCTTGGATAAAATTGAGAGATCTTGACAGTAGGTCTTCCTCTACCGTTTTCATACGTTCCCTGTTCAAAGGGCCCGTATCCTTTATTCTCTGTTTGCCAACCGTTCCCCACCTAGGTTGATTTGTCTTATCCATTGTAGTAACAGCAGTACATTCTAGAACCCCTCTGGGGCCAAAGGTTTCATGGAATTTGGGGTCCTTGGGATACTGGGGATCTTCAGGCTCTTCTTCCGCATTTAAATGGTATAGGTTTCCGTAAAAATAATCAAAGCCATGTACCGTAGGTAAATACTCGTTTCTATCCCCCAAGTGGTTTTTTCCAATCTGGGCGGTCTTATATCCCAGCGGTTTTAATAGTTCGGCAATGGTAGGGTCATCTTTATGAATCCCTTGTTTGGCACCGGGCATACCAATGGTCAAAAGACCGGTTCTAAAAGAGTGTTGCCCTGTTATAAAAGCTGCCCTACCCGCGGTGCAGGACTGTTGTGCATACGAATCTGTAAAAATGGCCCCTTCTTGGGCAATACGATCAATATTAGGTGTACTTCCTCCCATCATTCCCCTATGATAGGCGGAGATGTTGTCCCGTCCAATATCATCTCCCCAAATGACAATGATATTCGGTTTGTCCTTTTTTTGAGCGGTTCCAAAAAATGGCAGTAGTAACAACAGTACTCCCCATCTCATCTGTTTCAAATTCATAATGGTTTCTATTTAAATTTATATATAGTTTAGTTTCTTATGTAAGAAGTCCCCTATTTGACATGATACTCTTAAGGGTATATTTCGAGCCAGTCATTCTTCATATCCACCAATTTCCAGCCTTTTTCCCGTGCTAAGTCCAAGGCTCCGTCAAATTTTCCAAAACTTGAATTCCTGTCATAAGAAAATTCACGCTGCCCATCAGTATGATGTATAAAAAGCTTGAAGCTTTTGTGGATGTTAGTGGCAGTCCACTGCATCATTTCCAAATCACCGTCTGAATTCCCAGCACAAAAGATGGGTTTTGCACCAATGATTTTCTGAATATTAATCACTTTACCTGCTTTATCATCCACAAAATCAATTTCGGCCATCTTCTCCAATCGCACACCCCCATCAGTTGATACAAACTCTGTTCGCAGACTACTCCCTATTATTTGTTCCTTGGGCAAACCATACACTTTGGGGGCCCACGCGCGCATGAAATCTACGCCCCCTCCAGATACGATATACACTTTGAATTGGTATTCCTCTAGATAATCCATTAACTCAAGCATGGGTTTAAATACCATTTCTGTATATCGTTTTCCGGTAATGGGATGTCTGGAATTATCCATCCAATCGTTTACAAACTGTTGAAATTCAGCAGGAGTATTTCCACTATGAGTGGCCAGCACAATGTCCATCAGGCCTTCTATTCCCATAGCCATTAGAGAATCCTTATTGTTTCCAAGAACATATTTAAAGGGTTCCTTCCCTTCCCATTCAGGGTGTTCAGAGGCCATCTCTTGTACTCTATCCAAAGCAAATAAGAGCTGAAAG
>JBFOLQ010000058.1:0-9569 GCA_040830145.1 Flavobacteriaceae bacterium
CCTCGGGTATTTGGCAATATTTTAACCTATACATCTGCTGCCATATTGTCATATTTTTTGGATTAAGCACTATCTTTGCATCCCTTGTACCACAATTAGGTGAATGGAAAAAATCATAGATGAATCAGTTCAGGGCACGGCCTTGGAGACTACGGAAAAGACGGGCAACCCCCGTAAGCTCTATATTGAGAGCTACGGGTGTCAAATGAACTTTTCCGATAGCGAGATTGTCGCCTCCATCTTGGCAAAGGAAGGTTTTAATACGACCCAGGATCTGCAGGAGGCTGACTTGGTCTTGGTAAATACGTGTTCCATTCGTGAAAAGGCGGAGACCACTGTTCGCAATCGGCTGGTACATTTCAATGCCCTTAAAAAACAAAACCCGAACGTCAAAGTAGGCATACTGGGATGTATGGCGGAACGCCTAAAGAGCAAGTTCCTTGAAGAAGAGAAAATCGTGGACATGGTCGTTGGGCCCGATGCCTATAAAGACCTTCCCAATCTTGTAAGGGAAGTGGATGAGGGACGCCATGCCGTCAATGTAATCCTCTCCAAGGACGAGACCTATGCCGACGTCGCCCCTGTGCGACTGAACTCCAATGGTGTTACGGCCTTTGTATCCATTACCCGTGGCTGTGACAATATGTGTACTTTTTGCGTGGTCCCCTTTACCCGGGGAAGGGAACGCAGTCGTGACCCCCAATCCATTGTTGCCGAAGTGAACCAACTTTGGGAAAAAGGGTTTAAGGAAGTGACCCTCTTGGGCCAGAATGTGGATAGTTATCTCTGGTATGGGGGTGGTTTAAAAAAAGACTTTGAAAAAGCATCCACAATGCAAAGGGCCACAGCCGTCAATTTTTCCAAACTCTTGGAAATGGTAGCCTTGGCCCAACCTAAAATGCGTATCCGTTTTTCCACTAGCAACCCGCAGGATATGACGTTGGATGTAATTGAAACCATGGCACGGCACCACAATATTTGCAAATACATCCATTTACCTGTTCAAAGTGGTAGCAATCGCATTCTGAAGGCCATGAACCGCCTACATACCCGTGAAGAGTACTTTGAATTAATTGATAACATCAGGCGGATTATTCCCGACTGCGCCATTAGTCAGGACATGATTTCGGGCTTCCCCACTGAAACGGAGGAAGACCACCAAGACACCCTGTCCCTAATGGAGTATGTAAAGTATGATTTCGGATTTATGTTCGCCTACTCCGAGCGCCCGGGCACGATGGCCGCACGTAAATTGCCCGACGATGTTCCTGGGGAAACCAAAAAGCGAAGGCTTAGGGAAATCATTGAACTACAGCAAAAGCATGGGCTACACCGAACCCAACAACACGTAGGCAAGATTGAAGAGGTATTGATAGAGGGAACCTCAAAAAAATCGGATCGCCATTGGATGGGCCGTAATTCTCAGAATACCGTGGTGGTCTTTCCAAAGGAAGAGTACAAAATTGGGGATTTCGTGAACGTACAGATTAATGATTGTACCTCGGCCACCTTGATAGGTACGGCCATAGGCCCCAGTGACACCAATTGAACAACATGGAAAATACGCAATCCATAAAACAACGCTTTGAGATTATTGGCAATGATCCCAAGCTCAACCGCGCCCTTGAAAAGGCCGTCCAGGTAGCCCCGACTGATATTTCGGTCCTGGTTACCGGTGAAAGCGGTGTAGGAAAGGAGGCGATTCCAAAAATCATACATTCCCTCTCACATCGCAAACATGCCAAGTATATTGCCGTAAACTGTGGCGCCATCCCTGAGGGAACCATTGACAGTGAGCTTTTTGGCCATGAAAAAGGGGCCTTTACGGGGGCAACCACCACCCGAAACGGCTATTTTGAGGAAGCGGATGGGGGTACCATTTTTTTGGATGAAGTGGGCGAATTGCCATTGACCACCCAAGTACGCCTACTCAGGGTCTTGGAAAATGGGGAGTTCCTAAAGGTGGGGTCCTCCAAAGTGCAAAAGACCAATGTACGCATTGTGGCCGCCACCAACATTAATATGTTTGAGGCCATTAAGAAGGAAAAGTTCCGGGAAGACCTCTATTACCGTCTGAGTACGGTAGAAATCAACCTCCCTCCCTTACGGGAAAGGCGTGAGGACATTCACTTGCTCTTTAGAAAATTTGCCTCCGATTTTGGACAGAAGTATAAAATGCCCACCATTAGGTTACATGAAGGGGCCATACAACTTTTACAACGCTACCACTGGCCCGGGAACATTCGCCAGCTTCGCAATGTGGCCGAACAGATCTCGGTACTTGAGAAGAATAGGGAAATCAGTATGGAAACCCTCAACCATTATCTGCCCGATGTGGTCAAAAGCCAATTGCCCGCGATTGTGGGCCAGCCCAAAAAGGAAGGTGATTTCAGTAATGAGCGGGAAATTCTATACAAGGTATTGTTTGATATGAAAGGGGATTTGAACGACCTGAAAAAACTCACCCTGGAACTGCTCAAGAACAAGGATGCCCAAAAAGTTCAGGAAGAGAACGAGACCTTGATACGGAAAATTTATGGCAATGGCGATGAGATGGCCCATACAACTTATGAGGACCATTCCGCCGAAGTACTGCAATTGCCTGACACCGTGGTTCATCCTGCCCCCATATCCAAATCGGTGGATGACAAATACCATTTTGCCGAGGAAATCCAAGAGGAGGAAACCCTATCTTTACAGGAAAAGGAAATAGAACTGATCAAAAAATCCTTGGAACGCAATCGCGGCAAGCGTAAGGCCGCCGCCGCTGAGCTGGGTATCTCTGAACGAACCCTATACCGAAAGATAAAGCAGTACGATCTATAATTGAGAAGCGACACTGGGTATGAAATATTTTTTTAACATAGTATGGGTCCTTGTTCCATTGGTGTTTTGTGGCTGTGGCGCCTATAACTTTACGGGCGGTAACGTCGGTGAGGCAAAGACCTTTGAAGTGCCCTATTTTCAAAACTATGCCACCCAAAGTCCCGGATCTGTCTTTGAGCCAGGAATGGACAGGGACTTTACCCTGGCCCTCCAAGATCGCATCCTTAACCAGACCAATCTGGATTTGGTGACCTCAGGGGGTGACCTCGTGTACGAAGGGGAAATTGTGGAATATCGAATTTCACCCATGACCGCCCAAGCCAACCAGACTGCAGCCCAAAACCGCTTGAGCATTGCGGTAAAGGTTAGGTTTTTCAACAAGACCGTGGAGGACAAGGATTTTGACCAGCGTTTTTCATTTTTCTACGATTATCCTGCAGCCACGCAATTATCGTCAGTGAAGGATGAGGCACACCAGGTCATCTTTGAGCGTATCACCCAGGATATCTTTAATGCCTCATTGGCCGATTGGTAAGTATGAACGTCACTGACTTTACATATTTGTTGCAGCATCCAGAGAAGGTAGTCTCCCCAGTGCAGACCAACCAACTGGAGGATGTGTTGGAAGAATATCCTTTTTTTCAAGCAGCACGTGCCCTACACCTCAAAGGGCTCAAAAACCTGAATAGCTTTAAATATAACAACGCCCTTAAATTAACCGCCGCCCATACGGCGGATAGGGATGTCCTATTTGATTTTATCACCTCTGAGGATTTCTTGCAAAATGATGTAGCCACCGTACTTTCCAACAAATCCCAGAAGCCTTTGGGAACATTGGAAACAGCTCCAGAGCTACCCATTCCCGAGCAGGAAACGCAAAGGGAAACACCAAATGATGCCACAGTGGGAGAAGATGTAACCCCTGTCACGGCTGAAGAGGAAATCACGGCCCCGGCCATGTCGGAAACAGAAGTTGGCGACGATGGGGTTTCTACGGTGGATGAAGCTGAAACAGCTGAAATACCATCCCAAGAAAATGAAGGCTTCGCATTGGAACAAGTTTCATTTTCCCTCATCAGCGAATCAGAGGACCGCCCCCTTCCCCAATCAGAAGAGGATGCTGAAAAAATATTGGACCCCCATCTTTTTGAGCCCAGAAAGGTGCTGGGAATCGGAGAGCCCATAGACTTCAAGAAAACAGAAAAACATTCCTTTGCCCAATGGTTACAACTCACTTCAAAAGGGGTGGAAGAGGAAAGTTCCAAGGCCCATGAATCGCCCAGTACGGACCAAGAACAGCTCAAGAAGAAAAAGTTTGAGCGCATTGACACCTTTATCGCCAATAATCCCAAGATAGTTCCAACGAAGGACACCGTGACCGAAATCAATGTCCATGAGCATATAGTCATTGATCCCAGTGAACTGATGACCGAGACCTTGGCCAAGGTTTATTTGGAGCAAAAAAAGTACGATAAGGCCATTCAAGCATACACCATACTAAGTTTGAAATATCCGGAAAAAAGTGGTTTCTTTGCGGACCGAATTAAAGCGGTGGAGCAGTTAAAGAAAGAAAACGCCTAGATTGATTTGAAATGACAACTTTTTCAATATTCCTAATCCTGATTATCATTGTCTGTTTTCTATTGGTCCTTGTGGTCATGGTACAGAACCCCAAGGGAGGTGGACTTTCATCCTCATTTGGAGGTGGTGCTGGACAAGTAGTGGGCGGTGTGAAAAAAACGGGAGATTTTCTGGATAAGAGCACATGGACCCTTTTTGGATTGATGATTGTCCTTATTCTTGCGTCCAATGTGGCCTTAAAAGGCAACTTTGGATCGGCTGATTCCAAACTATTGGATGGAGATGAAATAGAGGAAGTGGTCCCTGAAACCGTTCCTGAATCTGTGCCAGAGGAAGTTCCCGCGCCTGCGTCAGGGAATTCAGAAGTCACGGATACCATTCAATAGATAAAAAAACAAACCCAATGTTAAAATGCCAGCAAAAATGACAAGCTGGCATTTTCATTTTACAAAAATGTCAGTTTCCTGGCAATGGCACAGTTTCTGTCATAGGGAAGATGAAAAATTTACAAACCAATTAAAAACGAGATATTATGGCTAAAAAAGTCACTTTAAAACCATTGGCGGATAGGGTGCTCGTTGAGCCTATGGCTGCCGAGACAAAAACTGCCTCGGGCATCATTATTCCTGACACGGCCAAGGAAAAGCCCCAAAAGGGAACCGTTGTGGCCGTTGGTCCTGGGACCAAGGATGAGAACATGACCGTTAAGGTAGGGGATGCCGTTCTTTATGGCAAGTACTCAGGGACCGAGTTAAAGCTTGATGGGACCGATTACCTTATGATGCGCGAAAGCGATATCCTGGCCATTGTTTAATGGCAAAATCCAAAACAACAAAACACAGATAGCAAGCCTTTGGAACCTATTCTTTCCGAGGTTTCTTCTAAAATTCTAAACATAACATTTTTATTATGGCAAAAGACATTAAGTTCGATATAGAAGCCCGTGATGGCCTCAAAAAAGGGGTAGATGCCCTTGCCAATGCCGTTAAGGTAACCTTGGGGCCCAAAGGTCGAAATGTAATTATCAGCAAATCGTTCGGTGCTCCCCAAGTAACCAAGGATGGAGTGACCGTTGCCAAGGAAATTGAATTGGCCGATGCCCTTGAGAACATGGGAGCCCAAATGGTAAAGGAAGTAGCCTCAAAGACCAATGACCTTGCCGGTGATGGCACCACTACAGCCACCGTATTGGCCCAAGCAATCGTTAAGGAGGGTCTTAAGAACGTAGCGGCCGGTGCCAACCCCATGGATTTGAAAAGGGGAATAGACAAGGCTGTTGACGCCATCAACGAGAACTTGGGGAAACAATCCAAAAAAGTGGGGGATTCCTCTGAAAAAATCAAGCAAGTGGCTGCCATCTCCGCCAATAACGACGAGACCATTGGGGATTTAATCGCCCAGGCCTTTGAAAAAGTAGGCAAGGAAGGGGTCATCACCGTTGAAGAGGCCAAAGGGACCGACACCTATGTAGATGTGGTGGAAGGTATGCAGTTTGACCGTGGTTATCTTTCTCCCTATTTTGTGACCGACTCCGAAAAAATGGTGGCAGAACTTGAGAACCCTTATATCTTGTTGTTCGACAAGAAAATCTCATCCATGAAGGATTTGCTTCCCGTATTGGAGCCCGTGGCCCAATCAGGAAAGCCTTTGTTGATCATTGCTGAGGATGTTGATGGTGAGGCCTTGGCCACTTTGGTAGTAAATAAGCTCCGTGGCTCCCTAAAAATCGCCGCTGTAAAGGCTCCTGGATTTGGAGACCGAAGAAAGGCCATGTTGGAAGACATCGCCATCCTTACCAAGGGCACCGTCATCTCTGAGGAAAGAGGTTTCTCCTTGGAAAATGCATCCGTTGACATGCTAGGTACTTGTGAGACCGTGACCATTGATAAGGACAATACCACCATTGTAAACGGTGGCGGGGTCAAAAAGGACATTAAGGCCCGTGTAAACCAAATCAAGTCACAGATTGAGACTACCACTTCTGATTATGACCGTGAAAAATTGCAGGAGCGTTTGGCCAAATTGGCCGGAGGTGTTGCTGTACTTTACGTAGGAGCCGCTTCAGAGGTTGAAATGAAAGAAAAGAAGGATAGGGTGGATGATGCCCTACACGCCACCCGTGCCGCCGTGGAAGAAGGCATTGTAGCAGGTGGTGGTGTGGCCCTGGTACGTGCCAAGGCCGTTCTTTCAAAAGTGGATACCGTAAACGAGGATGAGGCCACCGGGTTGCAAATTGTCGCCCGAGCCATTGAGTCCCCATTGCGTACCATCGTGGAAAACGCAGGAGGTGAAGGTTCCGTAGTTGTTGCCAAAGTATTGGATGGCAAAGGCGATTACGGGTATGATGCCAAATCTGACAAATACGTTGAAATGATGAAGGCCGGTATCATTGATCCCAAGAAAGTGACCCGTGTGGCCCTAGAAAATGCCGCTTCAGTCGCTGGAATGATCTTGACGACCGAATGTGCCTTGACAGACATTAAGGAAGATACCCCTCCCGCTCCACCAATGGGCGGAGGCGGCATGCCTGGAATGATGTAATCATCTATCCATTTGATTTACAAAAAAGCCCCGACGAGAACGCCGGGGCTTTTTGTTTCTTTTCTTACAGTGGGCGGTATTACTCAGATTTAAAATCCCCCGCGTTGACCACTGTCCATTCAGAAAAAGGCTTTACATGTTTTTTGATGGCCCTGTTCACATCATCCAAGGTAAGGGCCCTCATCTTTTCTTCAAGTCCTTTTTGGAATTCAATAGAGCGTCCATAAAAGATATTGTTGTTCACCAGACTTGACAATTCATTGTCCTTGGCCCTGGAGACACTTTTTCCCTGGATCCAACCATTAACGGCATTTTTGAGTTCCTCTTCAGTTATGCCATCCTTGATAAAACGGTCTATTTCCTCTTTGAAACCCAACTGTACTTTTTCGGCATTGTCAGGATTGTATATGGAATACACGAAAAAACTGGAATTTCTATCCCCCTTGTCACCATCGACGTTCAGGGACCCCCCAGCACCGTAGCTTACCCCATCCTTCTGTCTAAGCCTATCCGCGATACGGGAGTTCAAAAAGCCACCCCCCAATATCTCAGCCGCTATCTCCAAAGCGGGATAGTCACTGTCATACTCGCTAAGTTCCACGGCCAAAGTCCCAAAAGTTACGGCATTCTTCTTATCAGGGGTCAGTATGTTTTCATTAACGGCCTTGTTTGTCTGATGCGGGTTTTTTATTTCCACGTATTTTGCCTTGCTATCAAACCCCTTAAACTCACTGGTAATAAAATCTTTAATCTTATCTGTGTCAAAATTTCCGATAACCACCAATGTGGTACGGCCAAGTCCGTAATAATCCTTATAAAATTCCCTTACTTTTTCAGGGGTAACCGCATTGATTCCCTCCATCCGTTCCTCTATCGACATGGAATAAAGGGGGTGGCCTTTCGGATAACCATTATTGATCTCCCCCAAACGCATGGAAGCCAAAAAGTTGGGTTGGGTCTTATTCTCCTCTAAAAAAGCCAGGCGCTCAACCTTCAGCTTATCAAGTTCAGCCGCGTCAAAAACAGGGTTTTTAACCATGTCAGCCATTAATGCCAAAGTAGGCATGAGAAACTCCTCCGTAGATTCTACGGAAACATAGATATTACCGTTTCTTGCCCCAAAACGAATGGATGACTTTAATTTACTCAATTCATCCTCTATCTCTTGCCTGGTCCTGCTCTTGGTTCCTTTGTTCAACATTTGTGAGGTTAGGGAAGGTACCATTCCTTTGTTCATAAGACTGCTTTCATCCCCATTCCTCATGTTGAAATTCAGTTTTACGGTCTTGCCCCGATTGTCTTTTTGGATGAACCCATACTCAATTTGGTCCAATAACTTTCCGGTTTGCAACCTACGCCCGATATTGTCGTAGGAAACATCAAAGGCCTCCCCCGTACCCATATCCTCTTTCCCTTTATAGGAAGCTACCAATTCCTGCAAATTCTTGGTATGCTCCACCGCTACCCGCTTGGGTTCTTTGGTAGGGATAAACCTTCCAACCGTCCTGTTGGTGGGAATAAGGTATTTTTGGGCCACTTCATTGACCTTTTCCAATGTCATGGCTTCAATCCGGTCCCTGTGGATGAAAGCCAATCGCCAGTCCCCAGCCCCTATAAATTCACTCATATAGCGTCCCAATTGAGAAGAGTTTCGACTCATTTGATCTATCCCCTTCAATAAATTGGCCTTCCCCCGATCCAGTTCTTCCTGGGTAATGGGTTCAAGGTTATCCAATGTATTGCGAACAATATCTTCCACCGCCTGGGCGTCCTTGTCCGAAGGAACATCAACGTTTATATAGAGGAAGCCGGGTTCTTTCGTAAATGGGGAAAACGACCATAAAGACGATGCTTTTTGGGTATCGATCAACTTTTTGTACAGTCTTCCCGAAGGTGTATCCGTCAAAATGTTTTCCAAGACGGCTATGGCAGCATACTCTTCATGAGAACCTGCCGGCACATGATAAAGCGAAGTGACCAACTGTAAATCCCCTACCCTGCTTACAGTAACATACTTTTCCCCATCTTGGGCAGGTTCTTCAGTATACGAATCCCGAACGGGTATTTTTGGAGCTTTAAGCTTTCCAAATTTTTCCTGGATGAGCGCCAAGGTCTTCGCCTCGTCAATCTTGCCCGTGACCATCAAAACGGCATTATCAGGACGATAGAATTTTTTGTAGAATGCCTGTAGGTTTTCAATGGGCACCCTTTCAATATCTGAACGGTTACCAATGGTAGAGTTCCCGTAATTATGCCACAAATACGCTGCATCAATTACTTTTTTCATGAGCACTCCAACCGGACTGTTCTCCCCACTTTCAAATTCATTTCGAACCACGGAAAACTCAGACTCCAAATCCTTTTTGGCAATGTAAGAGTTCACCATACGGTCAGCCTCCAAATCCAACGCCCACTCCAAGTTTTCATCTGTGGCATTAAACGTTTCAAAATAATTGGTGCGATCATACCATGTGGTACCATTGGGCCTGGCCCCATGCGCAGAAAGTTCTTTTGGAATATCAGGGTGATTAGGTGTTCCCTTAAAGACCATATGTTCCAAAAGGTGGGCCATGCCCTTCTCGCCATACCCTTCATGTCGCGATCCCACTAAATAGGTAATA
>JBFOLQ010000059.1:0-2375 GCA_040830145.1 Flavobacteriaceae bacterium
AGTGGCCCTCGGGTATTCCGTGGCCACCCCCACCCTTATCAGTATTTTACAAAGCTGCAAAACGGAAAAAGTCTTGGAGTGGACCCCAGATTTCTTTTCCAAGGAGCAGGGTGATGCCATTATCCAATTGGTTGATATCATTTTACCCAAGACCGATACTCCCTCGGCCTCTGAGGTGCAAGTACACCTCTTTATTGACCGGTTCATGGACCAAGTAATGGAGAAGGAGCAGCAAGACTTTAGTAAGATGGTCATGGATGCCTTTTTTAATAAGGGTGTCACCGACTCAGGTAGTGAAGCTTTGGTAGATGTAAGTTCTGAAAACTTGGAATCTTCCCTAGCGGAAGCCTTGAGGTTCTCTCCTGAGCAGGAAGAAAAATATCAGGAGGAGATTGAAGCGTATCATATGGCCATTATGGAAGGAAAGACAGCTTCACTTTCTGATGGGGCAGCTTGCCATGCATTTGCCACCAATCTA
This sequence comes from Flavobacteriaceae bacterium, assembly GCA_040830145.1. Lineage (GTDB taxonomy): Bacteria > Bacteroidota > Bacteroidia > Flavobacteriales > Flavobacteriaceae > JBFOLQ01. The sequence continues at coordinate 479 of JBFOLQ010000059.1, forward strand.
AGGGGAATGACCATTTGGGGCTACAAAGGTTCAGAATATATTGGGGAGGAGGTCTTGGCCTATTTACCCGTACCTGGGCAATATATTGGCTGTGGGGACCTACAGGAGTTAAGTGGGGGCAAAGCTTGGTCCCTATAACACTTCTTAAACCGTATTCTACCAACCCTTCCTTTATAACCAAAAAGGAGGGGTTTTTTAATCATGAGTATTTCTGCCCTGTACCGTTTATCGAAAAAATCCCCTTTTTCGATAAAGTGCATACACGCACCATAAGAATCTGCTTACAGTACGCGTTGTATATATATGTCCCAATATATCTACCTACTCATCGCATACGTTGCCCTTATGGTGCTATCAAGGATAGCATTCAAGCTCCATATGAGAAAAAAAGGAATCCCTACTCTCAAAGAGGGATGGTCCTTTTCCATTAAGAAAATTTTCCGTCGCCCCAAGTGGCATCCCAAGGCACCTTTGGCCCAAAGTGGTTTTAGCCCCTACCAAAAAAGAAGGCCCATCGAGGCTTGACCCAAGAAAACAATGGGGAGGGAGAATGTTAAAAATTGATAAAAAACCGGTTTTTATCCCTACCGTAAAATTTTCGTAAACTTTTGTCGTTTATTTTACGTATATCATATAAATACGTATTTATTTATAGTAATTCGGGGCATGGATAAGCATTATATCATATTACTGTTATATATCGCAGTTTTTCTTTTCTCTTTGGCACTAAAGCCATTCGGCAAAAAACAATGACCATAACCTACATTAGGTCATTTCCATAATTTTTGGTATCCCCTTTTCATCTTTGGCATGGGGATTTTCCTATTTCTCATCAATTTTTGATTGTTTTTCGAGCAAATAAACGGCCGTACATTTACACGACGGCCGAATTTATTGGTGGGAACTTGTGATCCCTTTATCTTTTCACATAGGCAATCCCAAAGGGGTTGGTTGCCGTTGTAATGATTTCTTCCTCCCGGAGGATACCATCTTCCACATCAAATATGGATACCTTATTTGCCGTAGCCCCTGAATGGGTGACAAAAAGTTTACTGGCACTTCGATTGAGTACCACATTATGGGGTATGACGATACTGGTTTCCACTGGAGTCCCATTTAATTGGCTATTCGCCGCATCAACACTATATAGTTTGGAGACATTAATGCCCGTGATATAAAGATTTTCTTCTTTTCTATCCGCAAAAATACCATGTGCACCATCCATAGGGGTATCTACGAGTACCTCCAAGCTTTCACCATCCAATGTAAGAACTTGATTGGTGTTTTGACAAGGCACATACAATCTATTGTTGTGCTGGAGGTGGAATAGGTGAGGATCTTCACCCACTTCAGTTGCCGCTACCATTTTCATATTCCTTGCATTGTACGCATATACCCTATCGGGCCCTTCAGGCACCAGAATGGATATATAGGCCATGGTCCCATCCTTTGTAACAAAAACATCATGGGGTTTCCCATCAAGGGTTATGGTCCTTATTACTTTTTCCGAGGCCAAATTGATGACGGATATGGTATTGTCAACGTCATTGTTCACCCACAATCTTTTGCCCCTTCCATCGGCCCACATATGAAAAACCCCATCCCCTACATCAATGGAGCCTTCAATTTTTCGTGATTCAGGGTTAAAGATATGGACTTGTGAATTCGCCCTATCCCCAACATAAATCTTGTCTTTTGAGGAAACATATACGACATACATAGGCTCTACACCATCTGGTAAATCCACGGTCTCAATAAGCTCATTGGTAGCGGCATCGATAAAAGAAATAGAGGCATCACCGCGATTGGCAACCACGACCTCAGCCCCTCTAAGATAATCCTTAATATTCCCGTGGAATTTATCACATGAAGACCCCATAATCGCGAGGGAGCATAC
>JBFOLQ010000060.1:0-4736 GCA_040830145.1 Flavobacteriaceae bacterium
GGCAAAGACAATGGGAACCCCTGCCGCCTGGGCATGGCTAATGGCCTCCTTTGTCTGGGGCATAATATCATCATCTGCCGCAATCACAATAATGGCAATATCAGTCACCTGGGCACCCCTTGCCCGCATCGCGGTAAAGGCTTCGTGACCGGGAGTATCCAGGAAACATATCTTTTGTCCACTCTCCAGGGTCACCCCATAGGCCCCAATGTGCTGGGTAATGCCACCACTCTCTCCGGCAATTACGTTTTCCTCACGTATATAATCGAGCAAAGAGGTTTTTCCGTGGTCCACATGACCCATGACGGTTACAATGGGCGCCCTTGGCTTCAAGTCTTCAGGACTGTCCTCCTCCTCTACAATACTTTCCTCAATTTCAGCCGTGACAAACTCCACCTCATACCCAAACTCATCGGCAACAATGGTCAAGGTCTCAGCATCCAAACGTTGGTTCATGGTCACCATGATACCTAAGGACATACAGGCTGAAATAATCTCGGTCGTGGATACATTCATCATTGTGGCCACCTCATTGACGGTAACGAACTCAGTCACCTTAAGGATCTTGCTTTCCAATTCCTGCATTTCAAGGTCCTTCTCAGTCTGTTGCCTATGAAGATCCCTTTTCTCCCTACGATATTTTGCACCTTTGCCCTTGTTTGACTTCCCTTGAAGTTTTTCGAGGGTCTCACGTACCTGTTTTTGTACTTCCTCTTCGGTAGGCTCTACCTTATTGACAGCTGGCCTACGGCCTTTTCGCCTATCATTGCCAGGACCACGTCCTTGGTTTCCTGTTTTACTGACGATTCGTTTACGACGCCGTTTACGTCCTTGATCATCATCTTCCTTCTTAGCAGTTTCTTTCTTTTTCTTGGGCCGCTCAAATTTGGAAAGGTCAATTTTATCCCCTGTAATCTTGGGACCCGTCAATTTTTGGTACTGGGTCTGTAGGGTTTGGGGCTCCGGGGCCTTTTCCTTGGCCGGGGCCGGGGCCTGAGCTTCTTCTTTCTTAGGCTCCTCTACAGGCTTTGGGGGCTCGGGGGCAGGAGGTTCGGGTTTGACCGGTTCCTTTTTCTTTGGGTTCAAATCTATTTTACCCACAGTTTTGGGGCCAGATAGTTCAATCCTGGCTTTTACCACTTCTGGTTCGGGAGCCTTTGTTCCACGTGCCAATCGTTTTTCCTCTTGTTCTTTTTCAAGCTGAATACGAATCGCCTCTTTCTCCTTTCGCTTTTCTTCCCCTACCTCCTTTGATGCAACTTTTTTGCTCATGTCAGTCTGGAACTCATCCAAGAGTACTTGGTACACCTCATCCGATATTTTGGTAGTGGGGCGTGCCTCCACATCGTACCCTTTTGCGTTGAGATAATCAACCGCACGATCCAATGAGATGTTAAGTTCACGAAGAACCTTGTTAAGCCTTATCGTCGCATTACCTGCCATACACTTCTATTGATTGATTGCCCAATCAGGATTTAAATTTATTTAAATCGCTGCTAATATAATCCTAATCTTCCAATTCTTCCTTGAGGATACGCACCACATTCTGTACGGTCTCCTCTTCTAAGTCCGTACGCTTCACCAGGTCCTCAACATCCTGCTCCAGGACGCTTCTGGCCGTATCAAGACCTATCTTAATAAATTCGTCTATCACCCAAGATTCTATCTCATCCGAGAATTCCTTGAGCTCCACATCTTCCTCCACTCCTTCCCGGAAGACATCAATCTCATATCCTGTCAGTTTACCTGCCAAACGAATGTTGTGCCCACCACGGCCAATGGCCTTGGACACCTCTTCCGGTTTTAAATATACCTGGGCAGTCATCTTTTCATCATCCAATTTTACGGAGGTCACCTTGGCCGGGCTCAATGCCCTGGTCACCATTAATTGGGGGTTGTTCGTCCAATTGATCACATCTATGTTCTCATTGCCCAATTCCCTCACAATGCCATGGATCCGTGATCCCTTCATCCCCACACAGGCCCCTACAGGGTCAATACGGTCATCATAACTGTCGACGGCCACCTTGGCCTTTTCCCCTGGAATTCGAACGGCCTTTTTAATGGTGATCAATCCATCAAATACCTCCGGAATCTCTTGGTGGAACAATTGTTCCAGGAATTTGGGTGAGGTCCTTGACATAATAATGGCCGGTTTGGTGCCCTTGAGCTCCACCGTTTCAATGATACCACGGACATTATCACCCTTTCGGAAAAAATCGGAAGGTATCTGCCTATCCTTGGGCATAATCATCTCATTGCCCTCGTCATCCAACAGAATAATTGCCTTGTGTCGAATATGATGTACTTCGGCAGTATAAATTTCCCCCTCTAAATCCTTGAATTTTTTATAGATGGTGGTACTGTCATGCTCATGAATCTTGGCGATGAGGTTTTGGCGTAGGGCCAAAATGGCCCTACGGCCCAAATCAGCTAGCTTTACCTCTTCAGACACATCTTCCCCCACTTCAAAATCGGGCTCAATCTTACGGGCCTCGGACAGGGATATTTCCTCATTGGGCTCCTCTACCATACCATCCTCTACCACTATTCGGTTTCTCCATATCTCCAAATCCCCTTTATCAGGATTGATGATGATGTCAAAATTTTCATCGGAACCGAATTTCCGTTTGAGTGCGTTCCTAAAAACATCCTCCAGAATGGCCATGAGCGTTACCCTGTCTATGAACTTATCGTCCTTAAACTCTGAGAAAGATTCAATGAGCGCAATATTTTCCATGTTGACGTTGCTATTAAAATTTGATCAAAATGTTTGCTTTTTCAATATCGGAAAACGGTATTTCCACTTTTTTTTGTACCGTATGTTTTCCTTTGCCCACGGGTTTCGGCTCGCGGGCTTTCCATTCAACTATAACCCCTTCACCACTAACGGCCGTAAGTTGACCTTCAACCGTTTCCGCAGGGGTCTGTATCTTTATCTTTCTACCTATGTTCTTTTTGTATTGGCGTGGTAATTGTAAGGGGGAAGTGGCACCGGCTGATGTCACCTCCAAGGAAAAATCCTCTGTATCCCTATCAAAATGTGCCTCAATGGCCCTGCTTACCTTGATACAATCACTGACTGTTACCCCAAGGTCACCGTCAATGACCACTTTAATGGCATTATGCGGACCAATTGTCAAATCCAGTACAAAAAGATTGCTGTCGTCCCCTAGGGCTTCATCCACCCAAGTTTCGACCTTTTCCCTTAACATAAGCAATCTATTTTCAGAAAGTCTCGACGCTGCAAAACGTTCATTTCAATACCAAAATCGGAAACATTCGGCAATAAAAAAGAGGACCTATGTCCCCTCATGAATATGAATATATCCGTTCAGTGGTGCAAATATATGATTTTTTTCAACTATTTGGTACATTTAGGGCCACTAAACGCCAACCATGGAAATCTTTTCATCTTACAATCTCATCATCGGGGCATCCGTCATCGTTATTCTTTCCTTTTGGTTCAACACCATCAGCAAAAAAACGAACATTCCATCGGTATTGATGCTTATTGTCCTGGGAATTGCCCTCAACTGTGGCCTTTCATACGTCATGGATACTACGCCTGACTTCACAAAAAGCCTTAAGATATTGGGTACCGTGGGATTGATTATGATCGTTCTAGAGGCCGCACTTGAATTGGAACTAAGGCGCGATAAGATTGTACCCATTTTAAAGGCCATGGCCATAGCCCTTATTGGTTTGGTGGCCTCCGCTTGGGTAGCCGCCATTATCCTCTATCAACTGATTCCGGAAATGACCATGCAGTCTGCATGGTTGTATGCCACCCCCCTTTCCATCTTATCAAGTGCCATCATCATTCCCTCTGTAGGGGCCCTTTCCGAAAAAAAGAAGGAATTTCATATTTATGAAAGTACCTTCTCTGATATTTTGGGAATCATGATGTTCTATTTCCTATTGGGCGGACTGAATCCCGGCGAAAATCATGGATTTGCCAGCTTTGGTATTAATCTGGGCATTACCATCGCCGTTTCATTGATTGCCAGCTATGCCATTATCTTAATCTTTCAACGAATCAAGAGCCAAGCCAAACAGTTTCTATTGATAGCCGTACTCTTGTTGCTTTACGCCATAGGCAAAAAATTACACCTGTCATCACTCATTATCATTCTCATTTTTGGATTGGTGATTGCCAATGTCAAACTTTTTTTTCCAGGATCCATGAAGAAATTGTTGGATACGGAAAAGATACACCAAGTGTATCATGAATTGCACATTATCACCTTGGAAACGGCTTTTGTGGTACGCACCTTTTTCTTTGTCATCTTTGGAATTACCATTGTGCTCTCTTCCCTATTGAGCCTTAAAGTGGCGTTGATCAGTGTCTTGATCGTTGCCTCTATCTACATTATCCGATTTGTGCTTCTCCGTGTTTTCATAGGAAGTGATATCACTCCCCAGTTGTTCATAGCACCACGTGGGTTGATTACCATCCTCCTTTTTTATGCCATTCCCAAAGAAGCACAGGTCGCCACCTTTGAATCGGGCGTGTTATTATTTGTCATCATAGCCACCAGTTTGATCATGACTTGGGCCATGATCAAGGATAAAAAGAAGATGGGCACCTTACTTGATACACTGGACGAGGAATACGAGGACCGGGATGAAGCCTACCACCACGAATTAGGGTCACATGAGGGGCATCCTGGAATTGATCAAGAATGACCCTGTCCATTTTGATAAACGGTCCACAACCAAATACCACCTCCTTA
>JBFOLQ010000061.1:0-2087 GCA_040830145.1 Flavobacteriaceae bacterium
AAAATCTTGTGATGTTTCAAAATCAAACTGTGTCCTACATGGGGAAGTATTGTTTTGGGTGCTACTTACGGTCAAGGTGTAATTCCCTGTGTCAAGGGCCGAAATATCGATACTTTCCCCAAGGTTTCCTCCGTTGAATTCAATAGTGCCGTTGGCCACGACCGTTGAGGTACCATATTCGGTAATTTCATAACGTATGGTATAGGCACCATCATTTAGGGTAGGGCCTTCAATTTGTACATCTATGTCTGTCGCATGGCAAAGGTCGTCAACATTTATGTCCATGGAAATATCCTCTTCCAATTCAAAGAATTGAAACGAATCGCTTATATCACATCCTAGGGCAAGTGCTCCTTGGATGTCAACAGCGACCATATAGGTGCCACTCCCCGACAATTGTTCAATAGGGATGGCAAAGGTGGCCTGCCCACCCGTAAAAGTAACATTGCCGGCTGTGTGATTACTCGGGGTTCCCCCATCCGGGGTTAAGGTATAGTTGATGGTATGCCCACCAACCAGTGGGTCGCCATTCGTGTCCAAAATATGGGTGAGGGAGACCGAGGCATCTTCACCAGGGCAGATATCATCTACTTCTGTCCCAGGATCGTAAATAATGAAGGTTTCCGTGGGTACATTGATGGAACACGTGATTTCCTCCAAGGTATATTCAGGGCCCGTAGGCGTTTGTTCAACATTCGTTACCCTCCATATTTCATCTATGGTCACAGTCACCCTGCCCCCGCCAACTATACTACTTGGGTTAAAGGGAAGAAGCCCATTGCCCCCTTGAAGGGTAATGACCTCCTCCATATTTGTTTGTTGTCCGTTGCCCTCTATGGTATAGGTGAGTTGGTATTGGCCATCGGTCAAGGAGTTGGCTGTATAGGTAATGGTCAGTTCCGCCGCGTCGCTGGAACATATATCAGAAACATTTAAATTGCCTATTAGGGCCGGTTCAATAATGATGGATACAACGGAAACGTCCTCCGTACAGGTAGGATGGCTCGGCGGTACGGTATATGTGAAATTGTAGGTGCCCTGCCCATGGTTATCACGAATTTCCTCAAGATTGATGATTGAATCACCGGGGCCACTAAGTTGGGCAGTACCTTCTTCGGACCATGAACCAAAGTTGTCCTCATCCTCCAATAGATCGTGAAGATTCATATTGGTTTGGGCAGATAGGTCATCACTGGCACATACCGAAAAAGGGATGGGTGTTCCGGCTTCGGGGGCTCGGAATACCTCCAATATGACCGTAGATTGCCTGCTGGCACAAGTTTCCACCGCGTCTACCGTATAGGTGAAGGTATACGTGCCGGGACCGGCCATGTTCGCATTGAAAATATTGTCGGCCAAAGCACCAGTGGCATTGTCCGGTACTTCTGCCCAAGTTCCATTAACGTCCTGTATCTTGCCTGGGGTTTGACTGCCCAAAAAATTATGAAGGTTTACCTGGGCGTTGTCGCTACATACATTGGCACTACCGTCCGTATTGTCTTCCCCAGGGTACCCACCTAAATTAAGGGTCACGGTAGCAGTATCATTACAGGTACCCGAATCTACGGTATAAGTGAAGATGTGCTCCCCAAATTTATTGACACTCCATAAGTTCACGATACCAGTGCCCGTATTCAAGGCAAAAAAATTGGCAGGATCCTGGGCGCCCCAAGTACCACCGGCCTCATGGGTGCCTATTAATGCAGAAAGGTCAAAATTCTGATAAGCTGTGTCTTGGTCCTTATTACAGATGGTAACGGTTATATCATTACCAGCACACTGGGCATAGAAATACTCTGTGCCCAAAAGAAGAAATAAGAACAAAATGGCCTTTGTGGCCAGGTTGGTTTTGGTCATTATTTAGGTTTAAAAAGACTGCATGGCAGTTACGTTCAAAAGTAGAGCAAAGCAAAAGCTAAGACTAAAAATTGTTGTGAAACGTGAAAAAAGAAGGGTGAATCTTACTTATTTGATACATATAGTACGACTAATAATCAACTTTTTATCAATAATTTGCTCCTTTTTTTACGGGTGTAGGGCCTTCATTTGGGGAGTTTTTATTTTTTCCGTGAAAGAATGGGACCAAG
>JBFOLQ010000062.1:0-4751 GCA_040830145.1 Flavobacteriaceae bacterium
CCTTACCTTGAACAAGGCCCAAAAACGGGAGGTGAAGGTTGCCATGAGTAATACTTTTGGCTTCGGAGGCCACAATGCGTGTGTTGCCTTCAAGAAAATCAGTTAACAGACATGTTGTCGTTCCCGTCAAATTTATTTAATTCCCATTCAAAGGAGGATGGGGATTTTTTTTTGGGAATGACCACTATATTGGGCTTTAAACCAAAGAATCTTGATATTTATAAAAAGGCGTTCATCCATAGGTCTGCCAATATCAAGGATGCAAATGGTGACCCAGTCAACTATGAGAGGCTTGAATTTTTGGGAGATTCCATGTTGGGGACCATTATCTCACGACATCTATATGACAAAGTGCCCTTGGGAGATGAAGGCTACCTCACCAAGATGAGGTCAAAGATTGTGAGCCGAAAACATTTGAATGAACTGGGGAAAGACCTTGGGTTGATACAATATGTACAAAGTCGCATCCCCAAGGCGCATTTTGGGGATAACATACATGGAAATGTTTTTGAAGCCCTTGTTGGTGCCATATATCTGGACCGAGGGTATGATTATTGCCAGCGTTTCATCAAGGAACGTCTGATAGATCCCTATGTGGATATTGAGCAATTGGAAGGCAGGGTCATCAGCTACAAAAGCCTGGTAATAGAGTGGTGCCAAAAACAGAAAAAATCCTTTGACTACCATGTATATGAGGATGATGGTAATGAAGCTGTGAAATATTTTGCGGTGAAATTGTCAATTGACGGGAACATAGTGGCAAAAGCCCGTGCGACCTCAAAGAAAAAAGCAGAGGAAAAGGCATCAAAGAGGGCATATTTTGCACTTCAGGACAAGATAAACAAAGCATAATAGCTACGCCAATCGGAATGCCCGACCCCCATAGGGACAAAATGGTTGCCTGCCATACATTGATTTACCACGAAATTCCTGAGAGTTCCCTTCCCCTCTGAAACGTTAATTTGACCCATATCCAACACATGGGGTAACTATAACGTTTTATCTGGGACAAAATGATCTATGGCCCTTTGTTTACTGATTAAAATGGCATATTAGTCCTATCTTTACATTTTTTGGATTCTATGGCGACCGTCCACAAAATGAAGGCCGATTTTTATGAGGCCACCTTTCCCTTGATTGCCCTTCGCAGCAATCTTGAGGACCATGCCATGGCTTTTTATATCAACCAATATCTAAAGGCGCGGTTTATAAGGCCCAGGGCCGATTGGGAACTTAGCAAGGATATCCGTTTTCCTTATTTTGAATGGAAGGATGAGGTCAACGATGGGTATTGGATATTATGGTCCAATGACAGCTTTGGCCTGGCCGAGGTAGGGGGTGCCACCGATTTGTTCCAAGACCAACCCTCCTATACCAAATATCATTTGGTTCCCGAACACAAGGAGGTGGATTATTTTTTGAAATTGGAGGATGACCATATAGATGAACATAAGGTTTTAAGAACGTTAATGGACATTCCCGGGGTGCAGACGGCGTATCTGATCAATACAGAGAAATTAAAATCAATAAACAACTTAATACATTAAAGATGCCCAATCGAAAAAAGACCAAGATAGTGGCCACTTTGGGACCTGCTACCAGCAAGAAGTCAATTATGAAAGAGATGATGTTGGCTGGGGCTGATGTATTCCGAATCAATTTTTCACATGCCAAATATGAGGATGTGATTGAAAGGATCAAAATGATACGTGAGCTCAATGAGGAACTTGAGTTGAGCACAAGTATTTTGGCCGACCTTCAAGGACCCAAGCTTCGGGTAGGCACCATGTCCGGGGAAGTGGTTTTGGCCCCTGGGGATAAGATTACCTTTGAAACAGGGAAGCCCTTTGAGGGGAACAATGAGCGGGTATATATGAATTACGATGCTTTTCCCAAGGATGTAAAACCGGGGGAACGCATCTTATTGGATGACGGTAAGTTGATTTTTGAGGTGGTTTCCACCAATAAGAAAAATGCGGTTCAGGCCAAGGTGATTCAAGGAGGACCCCTACGTTCCAAAAAAGGGGTCAATCTTCCCAACACCGATATTTCCCTACCGGCATTGACTGAGAAAGACGTAAAGGATGCCATATTTGCCATTTCCCAAGAAGTGGATTGGATTGCCCTTTCCTTTGTTCGCTTCAGCCAAGATTTGATTGACCTGCAAAAATTGGTAAAGGAGCATTCTGAGCATAAGATTCCGATTATTGCCAAGATTGAGAAACCCGAGGCCGTTGAAAATATTGATAAAATTGTGGCGTATTGCGATGGGCTTATGGTAGCCCGGGGAGATTTGGGTGTTGAGGTTCCTGCACAAGAAGTTCCCTTGATTCAAAAACAATTGGTACAACGTGCCAAAAGGGCGCGTATCCCGGTCATTATCGCCACACAGATGATGGAGACCATGATTACGAGCCTTACCCCCACAAGGGCCGAAGTGAACGATGTGGCCAACTCTGTAATGGATGGGGCTGATGCCGTTATGCTATCCGGGGAGACCTCAGTTGGAAATTATCCCGTACAGGTTGTTGAAAAAATGACAAGTATCCTTCGCAGTGTGGAGGGTTCTACCTTGATCAAGGTACCGCACGACCCACCCCATATCCGCACCAAGCGTTATATCACCAAATCGGTTTGTTATCATGCCGCCTTGATGGCGAATGAAATCAAGGCCAAGGCCATATCAACCCTTACCAATAGTGGGTATACGGCATTTCAAATATCAGCATGGCGTCCAAGTGCCCATATCTTGGTGTTTACCTCTAACAAACGCATCCTTACCCAATTAAATTTGCTTTGGGGCGTAAAGGCCTTTTACTATGACAGGTATGTATCCACGGATGAGACTATTGAGGATGTGAATGCCATTGCTTGTAAAAAGGGATATTTGGATGTGGGCGATATGTTGATCAGCTTGGCGGCGATGCCCATTAAGGACAAGGGCATGGTAAATACCTTGCGGGTGACCGAGATTGAGACCTGTAGTTTCTAATGTTGTACCACATTTAAAGTAAAGGGTTCCCAATGCGCCTTTTGGGATATGAATTTGTTAAAAACATTCGCCGTAGCTGCGGCTATGCCTGTGCTTTTTGCCTCTTTATATTCCAAAATGCATCATGTTTTACCCGTCATTTCAAATAGGGCACAATACTAGTAGGAAATCCCCAGAGGGTTATGTAAAGGATTCTGGAGCGGCCATAGGTCTTCCCGTAAAAGGGCCTGTGGATTTATGCTATGTTTATTCCCTTTAACACCAACTTTTTCCATTCAGGATGGCGTTTTATGTATAGGGCTACAAACGGACATAGGGGAACCAATGTTTCTCCATTTTTTTCAATATCCTCCAAGGCTTGTTTTACCAATGCTGAACCAATGCCCCTTCCCTCCAACCCTTTGGGTACTTCAGTATGTGTTAGGTAGATTTTGTCTTTGGCCTTTATGTATTCTATTTTGGGCACGGTTCCATCAACATGGAATTCGTATTGCTTGGCCTCATTATTGTTGGTCAATTGATACGTCATAGCTACAGATTTTCCTGTGGGTTGGTGCACTTGCCCCATAGGGCATCCATCCAGGATATTTTTGTCCTTGAATATAATTAATTTAAAGGGATTTGGGAATGTGTCCAGTCGTACCGGTCTTATTCGGATTTAGAGTAAAGACCCTAAAAATCAAATTGCAATTGTACCGATATTGAATCTTTTTGAAGCGTTGTTTCTTTTTTTTGGGTATTGAGGTTGGAAAGGGAAATGCCCAGTAACCGCACGGAGTCCAACATTTTTTCTTGGTAAAGAAGTTCTTTTGCCGTTTCCAGAATCAAGTCTTTTCCTGACACATAATAGGAAAGGGTCTTACTACGGGTCTGTAGTGTAAAATCACTGTATTTGATTTTTAGGGTAATGGTCTTTCCCGCGATAGCACTTTTTTTTAACCGCTTTTCCAGTTCTTCGGCGATATGTGCCAATCGGTCCAACATAAAGATCTCACTGCTTAGGTTTTCACTGAAGGTACGTTCGGCCCCTACTGATTTTGGGATACGGGAGGGTTTCACCGGACTATAGTGTTGCCCCCTTACCACCTGATAATAATAAGGGCCACTTTTACCAAACTGCTCCTCTAGAAATTCCATGGAGCGTTGCTTGAGGTCCTTACCGGTGAAAATCCCCAATCTGTACATTTTTTCCGCAGTGACCTTTCCTACGCCATAAAACTTTCGAATGTCCAACTTTTCCAAAAAATCAAGAACCTCCTCAGGAGAGACGGTTTTTTGCCCATTGGGTTTGTTATAATCACTGGCCAGTTTGGCGATGAATTTGTTGGTGGAAATGCCAGCGGAAGCAGTGAGATGGGTGGTCTCAAAAATTCGTTGCCGTATTTCCTTGGCTATCAAAGTGGCGGATGGGTTTCCCTTTTTGTTCTCGGTAACATCTAAATAAGCTTCATCAAGGGATAGGGGCTCTACCAAGTCTGTGTACTCCAAAAAAATAGTTCGAATTTGCTTTGAAACTTCCTTGTATTTCCCAAAATGGGGCTTCACAAAAATGAGTTCGGGACATCTTTTTTTGGCCAATACCCCGCTCATGGCACTATGGACCCCAAATTTACGAGCCTCGTAACTGGCCGCCGATACCACTCCTCTTTTTGAGCCACCCCCCACGGCTATGGGCTTACCCCTAAGCTCAGGGTTGTCCCGTTGCTCTACGGAGGCATAAAAGGCATCCATGTCAACATGTATGATCTTTCTCAATGAC
>JBFOLQ010000063.1:0-2558 GCA_040830145.1 Flavobacteriaceae bacterium
AAAACGAACCGCCCCATGCAAAAAGAACAGTACAGGATATTTTTTTTGCGGATTATACCCATTAGGCAAGTGAACAAGGTAAGAAGTTGCCGTTGAATCATTGATTCTTAAAGAAATGGAGTAGTTTCTATGTTCTTTTAGTATGTAGGGATTATGTGTTCTAATAGCTTTATATATATTTTCAGACGGTGCGCTTTTGGCTATATCAATAGTTGACACTCGGAAAAATTCTTGTTCCCTCTCCTTTAATTTTTTAAAAAACTGCAGACTATCCCGTTGCGCTGCTATTTTTAACGCCTTCCAACGTTTATCGCCCATAAGATTTTTGTAATCTTCCTCAGCGTATTCATCCAAGACAAAACTCCAACCAGGATAGCCATCTTCATCCTTTTCCATCTTTGCCAGTGGCGATAAATATTGAAAGGCCTTGTCATAATTCTTTAATTCTGCGTTTAAGATGGAAGCGTAGTACAGCCCCGTTCCATTAATACTGTCGGAGAAATTTTCAAAAGCTTTTTCAAATAAGTCATAGGCCTTTTGGTATTTGGTGGAATCCTGTTCATTTATAATGACTATGGCTTGTCCCGTTATATTTGAATAGTTTTCTTGGGCTTTTAGTTTCCCTAAAAGAAGGACCGAAAATAGTAGGAATGCGTAATTATATTTCATATGTAGTTTTAGGTATGTTGGATTTGTGATTCTAAGCTGTGGCCAGCTACTACGGTAAATTTAGTACTGTAATCGGTACGGAAATATAGCAAAATCGTCCAACAATAAGGCAGAAAGGGATTTCCTTATGATTTGGTGATATTATTTGTTATGGAGTCCCACTTTGGTTGGATCTTCCCTCGCAGACACCTTGATAACGAGTGTATACAGTATATTCCGTGTTCTAAGGCAAGAACATCAGTTTTTACGCAGTCGTTTTTGTTTTCCACAACCGAAACCGGATGGTGGCTATTGAAGTAAAGCCCCAGAATAATTATTTCCCAGTTTTATATTGTTATGCTCCATTAGGGTCGCAGGATTAATCCGTATTTTTGCCACAGCAGGCCACCCTATCGATTCGGCCCTTGGTCGGATAGGAAAGTCCGGACACCATAGTGCGGCATAGCGGGTAACACCCGTCACCCCGACCCTTGGTTGGGGGCGGACCAGTGCAACAGAAAGCAAGTACAGTTCGGCTGTAGTGAAATCCGGTAAACTCTATGCGGTGAAACGCCATGTAAACCAGTGTTTGAGGGCGGCACGCCCGAGCTGGAGGGTAGGCGGATAGAGGCCGTGGGCAACTGCGGCCCCAGATAAATGATAGGGCACGACAGAATCCGGCTTATCGGCCTGCTTTTTTCAATTCAACCGGTACGTTTACATCCCAAATCCGTCCCTATAGGTTCTTCCCACAAACTGGTTGGCGTCCTCAAAATTGGTGATTTTCATGTTTTCCCCATCCCACAATAGTTTTTTGCGACCGTAGAACTCCATCCCACCTTTTCCATTTTCACGGCGCAACATATAACTGCGAATGGCCAGATTGCCCATAAGCACTGTTTCAGTCATGGGTCCGGCATAGTCAAAGGAGGAGGTAAGGGCCAAATGTTCCGGACTGCCAAAGCCGGCTTTACAGGCATCTACCCATAGTCGTTGGTGGCCGTATTCCGGTTCCAGCATTTCCTCCACCTCCGGACCAAATTCAGTGGTGCCATCGTTGAGGTAGAGCTTGGGCATTAAGGGCGAGCTATCGTTGATATTGGTAGATATGATACCATTCTCCCCATGAATGAGCACCCCATTATACCCGCCAGCACCTCCAATGTCTTGGTCTGCTGGGATGATGGTAGGGTGGGCGGGGCGTATGCCCCCATCGCTCCAGGTCATCTCCACGGGACCACCCGTTTTGTCCGTGGCCTCGTAATGCAGGGTGATAAAGGAGGAGGGAGGGCAGCCCTCAGGGTGGTAGTCGGGGTTCCACATTTGTGTGAACACGCTCCCTACGCTACATTCTGCATCAGTTGGATACTGCAGTCCCAAGGTCCTATAGGGAATATCCATTAAATGGCAGCCTACATCACCCAGTGCCCCGGTACCGTAATCCCACCAGCCGCGCCAGTTAAAGGGGTGCAACTTGGGGGTATAGGGGCGTAAGGGGGCGGGCCCCAGCCAGAGGTCCCAATAGAGCTCCTCGGGCTTGTCGTCCGGGCTGGGTTCCGGCATCGCATAGCCCTGGGGCCATACAGGCCGGTTGGTCCATACCTGCACCTTGGAGATTGTACCTAGGACCCCCGAATCCACCCATTTCTGTCCCATGCCCAATAGGGGATTGGAGCCTCCTTGGTTGCCCATTTGGGTAACCACTTGTTGGGTTCGAGCCATTTCCGTAAGCGTACGAGCCTCTTGGATATTGTGTGTCAGGGGCTTTTGTACATATACATGAATGCCCCGTTGCATGGCATAGGAAGCGGCAGGGCCATGAACATGATCAGGAGTGGAAATGGTAACGGCATCGATTCCCTTTTCTTTGTCGAGCATTTCCCGATAATCGTTGTATCGTTTGGCTTTGG
>JBFOLQ010000064.1:0-2092 GCA_040830145.1 Flavobacteriaceae bacterium
CAGGAGAGCTTACCGGGAATAGTCTGGATGCCACAGCCGACTATAAGGTCAATGATAACATTTCGGTCATTGGGGGGATTCACATATCCTCACGTATGCCGGATTTCAACTACTTGCTTTATCAAAGCGATTATCGAAATTATAATTGGCAGAATACGGATACTTTTGAGAAGCAACAAACACAGACCATCAAATTTGGGTTGAATTCAAAATTAATTGGAAAGATTGAAGCCGAATATAGTGCTCTGGACAATTACACCTACTTTGCCTCAACCGCCACGCAGGACCAGATTGATGCGGGGCAGGAGACCGCTTTTATTAGACCTGTTCAGGAAACGGCCACAATAAATCATTTGCGCGTAAAATACTTTAAGGAGTTCAAGTGGAGAAAATGGTCCTTGGCCAATACTGTGCTCTATCAAGACGTTACCCAGGACCAGCAAATACTCAACCTTCCCCAAGTGGTAACCCGGAATACAATTTATTTTTCCAGTGATGTTTTCAAAAAGGCCATGTTCTTGCAAACAGGGGTCACCTTTAAATATTTTACTTCATATAATATGAATGCTTACAACCCTTTGTTGGGAGAGTTTTATATTCAAAACAATGAAGAATTTGGCGGATACCCTTTAATGGATGTTTTTATTAATGCAAAAGTGAGGCAGACAAGGATATACCTAAAGGCAGAACACTTAAATTCTATCTTTTCCGAACCCAATTATTATTCTGCTCCCAATTATCCCTACAGAGACTTTGTTATCCGATTTGGTTTGGTCTGGAATTTCTTTTCATAAAAACACAAGAATTATTTTGCTTGTTGCATCTGAAAAACAGCATTTTGCAACTTTATTCAATTTTAAAGCAAAAAAATAGTTCAAAACTATTTGCGGAGAAAAAATAACCTGATTATATTTGCACCCGCTTAGCTGATAAGGCTGGGTGTTGACGGGGGATGATTTTGGTCTTTGGGCCAATTTTTTTTCTGTTGGAATTAGAAGTTCATTAGACATATTGTATAGACAGCGTAAAAGAGAATAGAGAAGCCATTTTGATGTCAAGGATTTTGGGTTGATAGGGAGTTGAAGTCATTTAACTTTTTACAATGAAGAGTTTGATCCTGGCTCAGGATGAACGCTAGCGGCAGGCCTAACACATGCAAGTCGAGGGGTAACAGAGTTTGCTTGCAAACTGCTGACGACCGGCGCACGGGTGCGGAACGCGTATGGAACCTGCCCCTGTCAGGGGAATAGCCCAGAGAAATTTGGATTAATGCCCCATGGTATCGGGCCACTGCATGGTGGTCTGATTAAAGATTTATCGGACAGGGATGGCCATGCGTACCATTAGCTTGTTGGTGGGGTAACGGCCCACCAAGGCAACGATGGTTAGGGGCCCTGAGAGGGGGATCCCCCACACTGGTACTGAGACACGGACCAGACTCCTACGGGAGGCAGCAGTGAGGAATATTGGACAATGGTCGGGAGACTGATCCAGCCATGCCGCGTGCAGGATGACGGCCCTATGGGTTGTAAACTGCTTTTATACGGGAAGAAACCTGTCCACGTGTGGACAGCTGACGGTACCGTAAGAATAAGGACCGGCTAACTCCGTGCCAGCAGCCGCGGTAATACGGAGGGTCCGAGCGTTATCCGGAATCATTGGGTTTAAAGGGTCCGTAGGCGGGCCCATAAGTCAGGGGTGAAAGGCCACGGCTCAACCGTGGGACTGCCTTTGATACTGTGGGTCTTGAGTCGTTGTGGGGTTGCCGGAACATGTGGTGTAGCGGTGAAATGCATAGATATCACATAGAACACCGATCGCGAAGGCAGGTGACCAACAACGTACTGACGCTGATGGACGAAAGCGTGGGTAGCGAACGGGATTAGATACCCCGGTAGTCCACGCCGTAAACGATGGACACTAGCTGTGGGGACTTTGGTCTCCGTGGCCAAGCGAAAGTGATAAGTGTCCCACCTGGGGAGTACGTTCGCAAGAATGAAACTCAAAGGAATTGACGGGGGCCCGCACAAGCGGTGGAGCATGTGGTTTAATTCGATGATACGCGAGGAACCTTACCAGGGCTTAAATGCAG
>JBFOLQ010000065.1:0-5076 GCA_040830145.1 Flavobacteriaceae bacterium
ATAGACATTTCTAAAATCAATACCAACAACGGTTCTATGGGGATATAATGCCTGTAATTTCCGTAGGGCAATGGCATCGTTGGGGTCGTTATAGGTAGGGACCAAAACCTTGGTATTGGCAATGTAATAATTGCAGTAAGAGCCTTTATACCCCAGGTTTTTGCCATAGGTGGTGACCACATTGTTTTTGGTCAGGGGCAGCATCAGAAAGGTATAGGGGCGTCCTTCCGCATCAGTGGCGGTATAGAGTTTCTCAATGTCGGATGGCTTTACATCGAATTGAAGGAGATGTTCCCTTTCCATGGTCACGATGGTACGTGCATTTCCAAACCGCGCGAATCCGTCAATGTGCTGGTCGGTAATGTCAAGTCCCGCTTGCCCATCCAACCATATAAAATTGGTGGCTCCCAAATAGGTGGTAAAGATTTCCTCTGCTTCCCGTTGCCCCAACCCCGGATTCCTATTGGAGTTCAAAATGGAACTTTTGCAGGCCATAAGGGAGCCATGGCCATCCAATTCAACACTGCCACCCTCATTGACCATGAGTGTGTTTAGGTCCACCACCAGCTTTTGTTGGGCCTCGCCGATTCTTTTGGGAATGGCATTGCAATGCGCATGCGCCACTTTGTGCCCCCATCCGTTGAACCCCCAATCCTGAATGACCAATGCCCCCGTACTGTCACGTACATAGATGGGGCCATTGTCCCGAACCCAAAAATCATCGGTTGGGAATATCTTGAAGTCCACATGTCCCATATCCACACCTTGACGTTCAAGTAGCTTGGAGATCCTGCCTTTTTCATGGGCATCGTACACTATGATATGCACCCTTTCACTACCGACCAATTCCTTGGTCAGGTTTACCCATGTGGGGTCCAGGCGCTTCCTAAATAGCACACCATATTGGTGATGGTGCGGCCATTGTAGCCAGGTGCCTTCATGGGGCGAACCTTCCTCTGGGAACGTGTATGGTGCTACGGTCATGGTATTGGGGTTTGATTGGATTGCACTGTGACAAGAGTTCGGGACGGCCAGAAGGAGTATCCAGAAAAGTAGTTCCATGTTTTGTTTGTACGTTGTTTGTGCCATTTCAATATGGGTCCTCATGAATGATGGTGTTTCCCATATTTCTTGAGAGCCGTTGACACGTCCAAAATGGGAACCCGCATACTGCCATTCCCTAAATCCTCTTTCTCATATATATCAAGATTATGGATGTCATATTCCCGATTGTTCAAATCGAGTAGGATGACATCAAATGTGAAAGCAGTTTCCGTATGGGCAATGAACCAATGCACATTATCCTTCTCATCTGAAATGGTAGAGCTTTCCCCAACTTTGGCAAAACGGTCAATGGTAGGGGTAATGATAAGACTTTGTGGTTCTTGTTGGAGTTTTTCGTAATGCCGAAGATGCATTTCCCCTTTAAGAATTATATGCGAGGAGGCCATATTACTGTGTCCATGGGGAATTATGGCCCTGTCTTTCTTCATGCCAAATATTTTTTTGACAAAGATGGTATCCTGGGGTAGTCCGTCAAGTTTGGGAAACCGTACAGGCTTGGTTTCAACACCTAGATCGGGATAATCAAAACCTTTAATAAGATGGTCAAAATCAATAAACCTCAGGATGTCATCCAATGGAACTTGGCGGTATAGTTCCTCCATTTTTTGCTGCCATTGAAGAATTGGGATGACCTCTGTCCTAACATCAGAACAATACTCATACAATCTAATGGCCCAGTGATCCAAAATAGGTTTCACCTTGTGGCCGATGGCATTGTATGCAAAGAGTGCATCCATTAGGGCAACACTACTTATAGTGGTCAAAAGCGTTTTTGTAAATTTCCTTTTGTCCATAGGTTCACTTTAAATGTGTGTAACGCGGACTATATCGTACCGTAATTTTATAGGAAAGATAGTGAAATTATAAAGGTGGCCCCCTTGGAAATTCTAAAGAAAGCGATGGCTTATGTCAGGCGAGGGGAACGGGTTTAAAGATGCGTTCAGATTGCCTTCGGTTGAAGGCCGCGGGCATCGATTTCATAAGTTGGTTTCGTAAGCCGATGGCCACGGGATGACGCCAATGGGCCATCTTACCTAGGGACCAACTGGCATTGACCACCCTGTGGGCCTTGGGCTTTCGGAGCCTTTGGTATTCACTGAAGGCCTTATGGACGTTACATTGCGACAGGCATTCAGAAAGTATATGGGCATCCTCAATGGCCTGACAGGCCCCTTGTCCCAAGTTGGGGGTTGTGGCATGGGCGGCATCCCCCAAAAGGCAGGCATTCCCTTGCCACCATGTGGGTAGGGGGCGTAGGTCCTCAATCTGGGCAGTATGTATTGTTGCTTTTGGGGTCTGTTGCAATAGTTCGCCAATCAAAGGATGATAGTCCTTAAAATAGGTCTCCAGGGCGTTGACGGAATACGTTTGTTGGGGAGAAATGGTTTGTACAGCATACCAATAGACGTGCTCGGCACCTATTTTTACAAATCCAAACCTATTTCCCTGACCCCAGGCTTCATTGAGTTCGTGTTGTAATTTGTGGGGTAGGGCATAAGGGGCAATACCACGCCAGCATATTTGACGGGGATTGCGAATGGTCCCTTTCTTAAAAAGCAATTTTCGCACGGTGGAATGCAGGCCATCTGCCCCAATGAGGGTTTTGGAAGTTACGAAATCCCCCTTTTCAAAACCCAATAGAAACCCATCGTCTTTCTGCTTTATGGTCTTTAGGGTACAATTGAGCTTTAATGAAGAGGTCCCCAATTGGCCTGCTAGGATTTGTTGTAGCTTTCCCCTATGTATGGCCACATTTTGAACCCCGTATTTATCCTCAAAATACCTTAGGTCCGTTTTGGATAACGGACGGAGGGCCATATCCGTGATATTTATGGAGGAAATGGGATTCCCACACTGTGCAATGGCATCCTTTAAACCCAGTTTGTCATATACCTGCATGGCATTGTTGGCCAAGATGATACCAGCACCCACCGGTTTAAGCTCAGTGGCCTGTTCAAAAACTTGGACTTCCATTCCTTTCCGCTCCATGGCAATGGCGGTGGTCAATCCTCCAATTCCGGCCCCGACAATATCAAAGATCATAGTAGTGTGTTTTGATGGTACGTCCCAAACATCCATTCATTAAAGATTGGTACAGGAGTTCTAGGTTTATGGATTGTTGTGGAATGGTCATGCTATTTTTTGGCAATGCCACTGACGAGTTTACCGCCGATCCATGCCATGGGTAAATAAGCCATGATCAGGTCGGTCGCAACAAACCAAGTGGGTGCCGGAATCATGATGCTGGCCATGATGCCACCTAGTAGGAATGCCACTCCGATACCAAGGGCAAACTTCATCTTATGATTGGCCGCCAAAAAAGCGGCGACCATGGCACCTGCCAAGGTGCCCAGGGCATGGGCCAAAAAGGGAAAAACAAAATATTTGAAATCCAATGTGGGCATCACCCTTGCCAAATCCTCCAGATTATTGGGGTCTATACCTTCTATGGGGAAAAGCGTGTGCCCCAACTTGATTAGGGAAAAATTAACGAAATGGCCTACGACCAACCCTACAATAACGGCTATGATATTTTTTACAATTGGATTCATATGAGTGCTCTTGAATTGGCAAGTTACTATAGAAGTGGTTTAAAATTTTTCAAATTGGCTAAAAAATGGCTGTTTTGCACCCATATTTTGCCTTTTTCTCGCTTCGTAGCCGGCTATGCAGCTCAAAGAAGCCTTCATTTGGACACAAAACCGTGAATTTTCACTTCAATCCAAAAAGTTTAAACCACTTCATAATTATTTCTCTACGTATTCCTTAAAGGCGGTCATATATTTCAATGACTGCCTCTTGAACATTCCCTTGAAAACAAATCCCATTACTTTCATAAAGCCCCTTAGTTCCATGGTGGTATGGGTCGTTTGTGTTACCACATGTTCAGATACCTCGTCAAATAGTATTTACACTTCATTGCGCCCCATTGAGCTTTCATACGCGAATTTTATCTGATGGGGAAGGTGCTGCTCCAGGAGCGTTTCCAAAACTATGATCTCTTTATTTCCGTATTGGGAATGCAAATTACGCTTGGCCCCAGCATGACCGGGCGTACCCGATACGTGCTCCACTCTCTGCAGGCCTTCCATCCAGTACTGTATACTTTCTGGATCCCCAAATTTTTCGGCTACCACTTCCAATGGTTTGTTTATGGTATTGTGCAGGGTATACTTCATATCAGTCCGTATCAATATCCTTTATGGGAATGCAAAGGTCCAAATCAAAATGGTCCCAATTACAAACGTGTTCCTTGTCCTTAAAAATTTCAAGTCCAGGTCGATGCTCAGGCTCGTATGGACTATTGATAAGCCAGTGATTGAACAAATAGTGTATGCCTGTGGCCACTACGTTAAAATCACCTGAGACGGAGGTTACAGCGTATTGGCACTTGGGCAGTATCATGCTTTCCATCGAATGATCGGTATCCAATTCAAATTTTTCCGGAATGGTGATACACACCTCATAACAATACGTATCCTTGGGAGTGATGGTAGGGTCATCTTTGGACATACCGAATATATCCCCGGCATCATATACCCCCCTTTGTTTGGCCCATGTGACCAAATCATCAAAAGCCTTTATGACAACCCCATCCCGAAAGGAATCGGTGACCCTGATGTAGGCAATCCGTCTTTGGGGAAATTCCTTTATTTCCACAGGGAATTGTTCTTTGAGTTCCTCGTCAGTCATGTCACAATGATACTGGTCCACGGGAAATAACACTTTGCGGATCTTGCTATTTTTCACTTTTTTGTGTTTCCTGTAGATACTGGGGGAAACCCCAAAATAGTGTTTGAATGACCTGGACAGCGTGGCAGGGGAGGAAAAGCCACATTCATAGGCAATGGTTGCAATGGATTTTTTGGAAAACCGAAGCACCCTTGCCACCTTTTCCAAACGTATGCGATTGGTATCCCCATTGACCGATTCCCCGGTTACCGCCACAAATATTCTATGGAAATGATAGGGGGAAAAACACGCTACCCCAGCCAATTCCTCCAAAGGGAT
>JBFOLQ010000066.1:0-2705 GCA_040830145.1 Flavobacteriaceae bacterium
ACCACTCCCATTTCTTTTTTGTTTCTTTGCCAAAAATTTATAGTACTTATGATCGTATTGGGAATCGATATAGGGGGCTCTGGAATGAAGGGAGGCCTCGTTAATATTACCACCGGAGAAATGATAACCAAACGACATCGAATCCCTACCCCTACCTCGCGAAAACCCAAGGAAATGGCCGAGGTCGTGAAACAATTGGTGGACCATTTTGATCATAAGGGCCCTATAGGATGTGGTTTTCCCACGGTCATTAAAAAAGGGGTATGTGCCTCAGATGGCAATTTGCACAAAAGCTGGAAGGGTGTGAATGTGGAACAGCTCTTTTCAGAAGCTGTGGGACAGCCCGTGACCGTTGGCAATGATGCCGATGCAGCGGGCTATGCCACCATGAGCTTTGGCACTGGAAAGGGCAAGAAAGGTTTTGTGGTTATGATTACCATTGGTACCGGTCTCGGTAGTGGGGCCTTTTTGGATGGTAGGCTGCTTCCTAATTTTGAATTGGGGCAAATTCCCTATAAGAAATACAAAAAAATAGAATTGTGGGCAGCCGCTTCGGCCAAGGAACGGGAAGGCCTCAGTTATGAAGTATGGGGAAAACGGTTCAATAAATTCCTAAAATATGTGGAATTGATCATTGCCCCGGACCTCATCATCATTGGAGGGGGCACCTCAAAACATTGGGACCAGTTCAAACACTTGATCACTGTTCAAACTCCGGTCATCCCGGCAGAGCTAAAGAACCACGCAGGAATCATTGGAGCGGCCGCCGCTTCCGTGGAGAAGTAGCCCCTATCCTTTTTGTTTTTCCGTTTGTCATTCCTGCGTAGGCAGGAATGACAAAACTATTTTGCCTTACTTACTAGGAAAGGACAACCCCGATTATCCCTTGTTTCTCTTTCGATCCACTTCCTTTAAGAATATCTTACGCAATCTCAAATGATTGGGTGTCACCTCCACGTATTCATCCTTCTGAATATATTCCAGCGCTTCTTCCAGTGAAAATTTAATCGCCGGTACAATCCTGGATTTGTCATCAGAACCCGCTGCCCGTACATTGGTCAACTTCTTTGTCTTGGTCACGTTGACCACCATATCATCCTGACGTGAATTTTCCCCAATGACCTGTCCCTCGTAGATGTCTTCCCCCGGGTCTATAAAAAACTTGCCGCGTTCCTGCAATTTATCAATGGAATAGGGAATGGCCGTACCGTTTTCCATGGAGACCAAGGAGCCGTTGATTCTACCGGGCACTTCACCCTTCATGGGCTGATACTCCAAAAACCGATGGGCCATAATGGCCTCCCCAGCAGTGGCCGTCAACAATTGGTTCCGCAATCCGATGATGCCGCGCGATGGAATCAAGAATTCACAGATCATGCGCGAACCCTTGGCCTCCATACTCACCATTTCTCCCTTGCGTATCGATACCATTTCAACGGCCTTGCCCGAAACCTCTTCCGGCAAATCTATGGTAAGCTCTTCCACCGGTTCACATTTGACGCCATCTATCTCTTTAATGATGACCTGAGGCTGTCCGATCTGTAGTTCATATCCTTCCCGCCGCATGGTCTCAATCAATACGGAAAGGTGCATGACCCCACGGCCAAAGACCATAAACTTATCGGCACTATCTGTTTCCTCAACCCGAAGCGCGAGGTTTTTCTCCAATTCCCGCTCCAATCGTTCCTTGATATGGCGAGAGGTTACATATTTACCATCCTTTCCAAAAAATGGGCTATCATTGATGGTGAAAAGCATACTCATGGTAGGTTCATCAATGGCAATGGTCTTTAAGCCCTCCGGACTGTCAAAATCAGCTACAGTATCGCCAATCTCAAACCCATCCATCCCCACTAGGGCGCAAATGTCACCGGTCTTGACCTCTTTTACCTTATGACGCCCAAGGCCTTCAAAGACAAATAGTTCCTTGATCTTGGATTTTACCTTGGCCCCATCCCGTTTTACCAAAACCACCTGTTGCCCTTCCGTAAGCGAACCCCTGGTCAGCCTTCCTATGGCAATCCGGCCCGTAAAGGAAGAGTAATCCAAGGATGTAATCAGCATTTGGGTCGTACCCCCTTCGGGTGTAAACTCAGGCACATGCTCCAAGACCATGTCCAATAGTGGTGCTATGGAATCCGTGGGTTGTTGCCAATCCGTGCCCATCCAACCTTGCTTGGCAGAACCGTAGACCACGGGAAAATCCAACTGCCACTCCTCTGCCCCGAGCTCAAACATCAGGTCAAACACTTTTTCATGAACCCCTTCAGGATCGCAATTTTCCTTATCCACTTTGTTGACCACTACGCAGGGCTTCAGTCCAAGGCCCAGGGCTTTCTGAAGTACAAAGCGGGTTTGGGGCATAGGTCCCTCAAAGGCATCCACTAGCAATAATACACCATCGGCCATATTGAGAACCCGTTCCACCTCACCCCCAAAATCGGCGTGGCCAGGGGTATCAATGATATTGATTTTGGTATCCTTATACGTGACGGAAACGTTCTTTGAAACTATGGTAATGCCCCGTTCGCGTTCCAGGTCGTTGTTGTCCAAAATCAGTTCCCCTTTGTTCTCATTGTCGCGAAAAAGTTGACAGTGGTACATAATCTTGTCCACCAAGGTGGTCTTGCCGTGGTCAACGTGGGCAATGATCGCAATGTTCTTTATCTTCTGCATGGCCTTGTTTAAAGATGGCAAAGATAACT
>JBFOLQ010000067.1:0-14301 GCA_040830145.1 Flavobacteriaceae bacterium
GTATTCCATTTAAGATTTTTCTTTTACACCTTACTTCCCCAGGGTTTTATCATAAATGTAGTATCAACGGTAGCTCAGGCCTTAAATCAAATGACTTTTCTTGAACATTATGGTCAAAATATATCATCATTACATGCTCGGGGCCAATAGCAACGGTGAGATTTTCAATTCCATTGGCGGCTTTCATGGTTTCCGTCGTTACATCTAGGCCCACTGAAGTGATGTTGATGGAGGTAATCTTCTTCGCTCCATTGGGATGTTTGAAAAACTCCCTCCAAATAGCGTATTCGTCCGGAATCTTGGTTAAGTCGGCCATGGTTTCAAAGTTGTCCGATTCTATTTCGGGATACACAACAAAGATGGAAGGTTCCGTAAGATTGGTTTTTGAATTTTTGGCAGCATAGATGTTCGCATTTTCTCCCATCCAATTTTGATGGTAGCGGACTTTCCCAAAAGGGATTTTGTCTATATCATAATCCTTTATTTTAAGGGCGATACTGAAGGGAGAAGCCCCATTCGTTTGAAAGTTTGCCCTTTCCGTAAAATCCAACTCGGTGTTTTTTCGGGCGTTTTCCTCCATTTCGTTTGGGTCATGAACAAAAATCAACTCGAGATAGCCATTTAGAAAATTGAAATACCTTCCTGCTGTTCCTTGTCCTGTGTGAACTTTGGATAGGGAGTCGGGAACTGAAGTAAATCCGATGCCGGTCAATAGTTCTTTTGCCTTTGTTGGGTTTTTGACCCAAATATTTACATGGTCAACCTGTAAATCAGACGAAACAACTTTAGTTGTTTCATGGGTTCCTTTTTCGCTTTTTCTTTCATTAAGGGCCTTCAATGCCTCAATGTATGCCATATGAAGAAATCTTTCCTGTCCGGCGAGTTCATTCATTAGTGTTTCAAAAATAACGGCACTTTCTTCCACCAACTCTTTTTTTTGAACTTCTCGGGAGCTTAAAAAATTGGCTATTCGTTTAATGGTTCCCATCACAAAAGTCTGTTGTTCATATACCGTAAACAAGGTTTGTGATACTTCCAAAGGAATCCGGTTGGTGATTTTATCCTCCTTCGCCACGGTCCAAGCAATATTGTCCAAATATCCTTGTATAATCCCATCGGGTGCTACCTCATAAATCTCAAACCGGTCATCTTGGAAAAATACCTGCTCAATGGAGTCCCTATGTGTTTGCCGAATGTTTTCACCTACTTTTTCATGGTATACAATCAGTTCTTTGAGATAGTCTTTATTTTTTTGAATTTCCTTCTCTATATTTTCCACAAGCAATTGGGTCTTTGCGGCTTCGTTTTTTGAATTTTTCCACTCAGTTATAAATAAAGCGATAAACACGCTGAAAATGATCATGGCTGATTCGAGTAGAATTTTCAGCACTATTGATTTTGGTTTCGGCATGAGTGTTTGTTTTGGTGAAAGGTAACAGTTTTGGCTATAAGCAGTGGCGAAGATTGATAGGTAACTTTACCCGCACGTGCTGCGCCGAAAATTCTGTGAGTATTTTCATTGACGATGCCCTGAACTTGCCAAAGGGTGAGCGAGTTCAAACAATTACTTATGGCCATGGTTAATCTCAGGTGTTATGGTTTAAAATTTCCACCAAGGTTTTTTGGGTGCCAATGGTGTAACTTCCTTTTTAATTTCCCAAAAAGACTGATCAAACGTTTCATTCAGAGTTTTTTCCGTCAAACGATGGCCATACGGATAAATACCGTCTTCCAGTCCGTTTTGAATTCTTTTCATCATTCTTTGGACAGGCCAACAAGTTGTTCCATCTCCAAGTTCAACGGCAATATTTAACTCTCCTTGTGGGTCATTGTCGTCCGTAATCCATTTAGAGTTCGGAACATTTTTAATCAAGGTTTCTCCTATATATGCTCCAAGTGAAAAAAAGATTCCACCTAAATTTTTCGACAGCCTTCGACCTTTTATTGGTTGCCCGTCTTTAGTGTGGAGTTGAACGAATTTGTCAATTTCCATTAAACTAATTATTGAATAGTCCAAATTCAGTCCGTCTTCCTTAAACGCTTTTACAATCCAATCAGAATAGTTTATAATGTCTTCTTTTAATGTTGCCATTCGGTTGGTTTTTAGCTTGTTTACAACTTGTTATATCACAACCAAAATAATTGGCTGTTCATTGAAATTGCCGGATATGAACATTTTTTGACATGGCTTACCCGAGCCCCACATCCAAGGTCATCATAATGATAAAGCCGGCAATAAAGCCCATGGTGGCGATATCGGTATACTTATCGCGTTGGGTCTCGGGAATGACCTCTTCCACCACCACAAAAATCATGGCGCCTGCCGCAAACGAAAGGGCGTAGGGTAAGATGGGTTCAAAAGTAAGCACGGCCCAGGCTCCGAGAACGGCTGCAATGGGCTCCACTGCCGCGGATGCCTGGCCATAGACCCAGCTTTTCCATCGGCTGAGGCCCTGACGGCGAAGCGGCATGGCGACGGCAAAGCCCTCTGGGAAATTTTGAAGGCCAATTCCTAGGGCAAGGGCTACGGCACCCCCAATGGAGGCCCCTTCAAAGCCGGCAGCCACCCCTCCAAAGAGCACACCTACGGCCAAGCCTTCGGGAATATTGTGCAGGGTAATGGCCAGGGTGAGCAGGGTGGTGCGGTGCCATGGGGTCTTGACCCCCTCGGCTTCACTTTCCTTAAAATTGATATGTAAATGCGGCAACACCTTGTCCAGGCCGTAGATGAAAATGGCACCCAACAAAAATCCGATTGCAGCGGGGATAACCTTTGCAAACCCCTCGCCCTCACTCATCTCAATGCCTGGGGCCAAAAGGCTCCAAAAACTTGCGGCGACCATAACACCGCCCGTGAACCCCAACATGCCATCCAATACCGCCCGGTTCATTCCTTTGAACAAAAAGACCAAGGCTGCTCCGGCGGCCGTGAGCCCCCAGGTGAACAAAGTGGCGTAGAAGGCGGCCAGAATGGGGTTGATACTCTCAAAATAGGTAATTATCTGTTCCATGTCAGTTGATTTCTATATAAAGGTTGTTGGCTATTTGATCTGATATGTGCATTTGGCGGTCTTCAATTTGAATGTGGAAGGAACCGTCAAACTCCTCTACATCGATTACCCGGATCACATGGCCCAAGGTAATACCGTATTTATCCAAAAATTTCAAGAAGGCAGGGGAGGAGTCCTTGACACCCACGCAAATACCTTGGTGGCCTATTTCCAGGTCACTCAGGGGTTTCTTTATTGATTTTTTGATCTCCCCCGTCTTGGTAGGGATGGGGTCACCGTGGGGATCTACGGTAGGGTAGCCCAAATGCCGATCCAATTCATCAATAAGTTTTTCACTGTGCACATGCTCCAATTGCTCTGCCACCTCATGTACCTCATCCCATGAAAAACCTAATTTTTCCACTAAGAAGACCTCCCATAACCGGTGTTTCCGAATAATGGAAAGAGCTATGGACCTTCCCTTTTCAGTCAATTGCACTCCTTGGTACTTGCGGTAGTTGACCATCCCCTTTTCAGAAAGTCGCTTCAACATATCAGTCACTGAAGAGGGTTTGGTATCCATTTGTTCGGATATGGCATTGGTGGCCACTGCCTTTTTATCAGTCTTTCCCAAATGATAGATGGCCTTTAAATAGTTTTCCTCAGAACGGGTCATGGAAGTTCCATTTCTTCAAAAATACATTTTTTATACATATAAATAAATTTTTACCTTTGTCTAAAAATATATTTTTACTAATATAAATTATATAGATGTCCCTTTTCATACATTTTCGACCTATTTTCTGGATACTCTTTTTATGGATGGTGCATGTGGGGAACGCCCAAGTGAATCTCAAGGGAAGGGTTATGCATGAAGGGGAGCCTTTGCCCTTTGTCAATATCGTTTTAAAGGAGACCAAAAAAGGGACGGCATCTGATGAAAGTGGGAATTTCATATTGGAGGATATTCCCATTGGGAATCATACCCTGATAGCTTCCTCCATAGGATTTGAAACCCATGTGGAGCTGCTCACATTGGAGCAAATTGAAGTGCCATTCCTGGAAATACACATGACTGGCTTGGCACAGTCATTGGATGAGACGGTGGTGACGGGTACCCTGAAAGCAGTGAAGCGAATGGAAAGCCCTGTGCCGGTTGAGGTGTATTCCCCCACTTTTCTGAAAAGAAACCCCACCCCCAATATTTTTGAGGCACTGCAAAACGTAAATGGGGTAAGGCCCCAAATCAATTGTAACGTATGTAATACGGGAGATATACATATCAATGGTTTGGAAGGCCCCTATACCTTGGTCTTGATTGACGGAATGCCCATCGTTAGTGGACTGGGAACGGTCTATGGCCTATCAGGGATTCCCAATTCACTGATTGATCAAATAGAGATTGTTAAGGGACCGGCATCTTCCCTTTATGGCAGTGAAGCCGTGGGGGGGCTCATCAATATCATTACCAAGCACGCACCGGCTGCTCCCCGATTTTTCGCGGATGGGTATGCCACGGATTGGGGGGAATACAATATGGATGTGGGTGTTAAATGGGGGATTGGGCAAAAAACTGACATGCTGTTGGGCGTCAATTATTTCAATTATAGTAATCCCATTGACAATAATGGGGATAATTTTACCGACTTGACCCTTCAGGACCGGATATCCATTTTTCAAAAATGGAACTTCAAACGGGAGCAAGGACGTCTTTTCTCCTTGGCCGGTCGTTTTTTTTATGAGGATCGCTGGGGAGGTGAAATGCAATGGAACCCCAATTTCAGGGGAGGCGACCAAGTGTATGGGGAGAGTATATATACGAGGCGCTGGGAAGTGTTGGGCAAATATCAATTGCCGGTACAAGAAAAAATGATGCTCGCGTTCTCCTTCAACAACCATCATCAAAACTCGGTCTACGGAGATATACCCTATTTGGCCGATCAGCAAATTGGGTTTGGGCAGTTTACTTGGGACAAGCCCGCGGGTCGACATGACCTATTGTTTGGTGCTGCCATTCGATATAATTTCTACAATGACAATACCCCGGCCACGGTGGATGCTGACCGTCGTTGGATTCCAGGCGTATTCGTACAGGATGAATTTGCCCTGACGGATGCTCAATCTGTTTTGGGTGGATTGCGGTATGACCATGACAGTCGTCATGGGGCCATTGTGACCCCTAGGGCCGCGTATAAGTGGAAACTCTCGGATAACGAAATTCTTCGATTGAACTTTGGTACGGGATTTCGGGTGGTAAATCTTTTTACCGAAGACCATGCCGCGTTAACGGGTTCCCGAGAAGTGGTCATTACCGAAGCACTCCGACCCGAGCGCTCCGTGAACGTCAATATTAATTTCTTAAAAAAGATATATGGAAAGAACGGTACCTTTATTGGGTTGGATGCCTCAGCCTTTTACACCCGGTTTTCCAATGCCATTCTTCCTGATTACGATACGGACCCCAATAAGATCATTTATGACAACCTGGATGGGAAAGCGGTTTCAAAGGGGATTTCTGCGAATATGGATATCACCTTCCCCAATGGACTTAAATTTTTGATGGGAGCTACTTGGCAAGATGTGACCACCACCGAAAATGGAATTACCGAACGTCAAATTTTGACAGAGAGTATTACCGGCACCTGGAATGCTTCCTATACCTTACGAAACTTGGACCTTACAGTTGATTACACCGGGAATTTGTATGGTCCCATGCGCTTGCCCCTTTTGGGGGATCGTGACCCTAGAAATGAATATTCCCCCACTTGGAGCATCCAGAACATTCAATTCACATACAAGGGACTAAAAAATCTTGAAGTATATGCGGGGATAAAAAACCTGTTGGATTGGACCCCAAACCGAGGGAATCCCTTTATTATTGCCCGGGCACATGACCCTTTTGATAAGGGGGTGGTATATAATGACACCAATACAACCCAAGAAGTAACGGATCCCTTAAACCCGAACCAAGGGGTGGTGGTACAGCCAGGAGGGGTGGTCCCAACCGCGGAGAATCCCTATGCCCTGACATTTGACCCAGCCTATGTGTATGGCCCCAATCAAGGTATTCGCAGTTTTTTTGGATTGCGGTATACAATGCGTTAATCACTACAAGGGCAGCTTTGTCCTTCTTGGGCATGCGCCCAACAATCGGTATCACGGCCGTATTCTTCTTAGGAGAGGGCGAATAGGTTCTCTACCAAGTTCTCCATGGTCGCATTGTGGCTTTTGAGCGATTTTTTTATGGAGGGATATAATCGTTCAAAAGCAATCAATTGCTTGGTGAACACGGAATCCTTTTGCGCTTTCTTATGTACTCTGAACTGTAACTTCATGGTAAAAATGTCTAAGGTTGAACAGATTGATTCTACAAGTCGATTTGGAACGAAAAGGGTCTTGATCCCAAGGTAACACTACGTGTGAACAGTATATTTTTGAGCCACTCAGGGCTGTTTGCCCTAGGATTGTTTCTGGTCAACTTTGGCTCCATCCCTTTTGGGGAATGTGTGTTGTGGATACTATGTGTCATAACAGTATTGATTTATGGTCAACACAAAGGTGCGGCATACCATGAATGATATTCCCTTAAGGAGTGGTTTTGTAGGTGTTTTGGCCCCTTCCGTGGGGACTTGTAGTATAACTGTAGTATTTTTTTGGGTCTCGATTGCCAACCGCAGGTTTATGAAGGCCCCCCATGATGAAAAGAAGATCCACGGGATATGGAAGATTACTAACCTTTGGTTACTTCATTGGGCCCTACCCATAAGATTTCGCCCAAGGGAATGGATGCCCTCTTTTTTTTCTGGAGGGATGTTAAGTGCCTCTAGGGTATCGAAGGCATTAAGTGTATAGGTTTTAATTTCAGACTTAATCAATTCACTTGCTCCGGTACTATGGTACAGATCAAGTACACGGTCAACTTTTTTTGCCGGATTTTTGGGCTTGGAGGAAAATAGGGCCAACAACTCCTTTTTTTGGGGTTCAGAGCCTTTTTCCAAGGCGGTGATATATAGATAGGTCTTTTTGTTCTCAATAATATCTCCACCTACTTGCTTGCCAAAGGTAATTGGGTCACCAAAGGCATCCAGGTAATCATCTTGTAATTGAAATGCCAGACCAAGATTGCGACCAAAGTCATATAGCGATTGCTGGTCCTTTTCGGAAGCCCTGCCCACTAGGGCACCCATTTGCAAGGCAGTAGCCAATAAAACCGCCGTTTTGTATTCAATCATCGTCATATAGCGGGAGAGGGGAACCTTCTCCTGGGTTTCAAAATCCATGTACATCTGTTGTCCCTCACAGACTTGAAGGGCCGTTTTTCCGAATAAGTGCGATAATTTATGGTGCAGCCCAGGACCGTAGCCCTCTAATAATTGATAGGCCATGATCAACATGGCATCACCGGAAAGGATACCGCTATTGATATTCCATTTTTTATGAACGGAAGGATTTCCCCTTCGCAGGGGGGCTTCGTCCATAATATCGTCATGGACCAGCGAAAAATTATGGAATACCTCAATGGCCAGGGCAGCATCAAGGGCATCCTTATGGTCGTTGGCAAACATATCAGCTGCCATCAAGGTTAGTATGGGCCGTAGCCGTTTTCCACCCAGTCCCAAAATATAGGTAATGGGCTCGTACAGATTTTTGGGTTCGCTTTCTTGGATTCTCAATTTCATATGGGCCAGGAAAGCATTCCGATACTCCTCAATGGAAAACATACAAATGGTTTGGGCAAAGCACGAAGCTACACAAATGGATTTGATTGCACATAACTGTTTTTGCATTTTCCCCAGGTTAACACGGGTTTTTGTTTAGGAGGGGTATCAAAAAGTCGTGTGGCCACAATTACTGTTTTTGGGAAACACAGTATGGGTTTGTCCTGAGCGTTATTCTCCTATTTTCTTGTAAGAACCGATAATTCCATTATATTTGTGTAATCGATTGCGCAACACTTTGCCCTTGATGTATCGCAAGTTTGTATTTGTATTACATTAGGTGGATTTCAGGGGTAGGGCATCAACACATCTAAAAAACATTTTATGGTACGGGAACCCTATAAAATCGTGATGGCCTTTGCTTTTGTGGCCATAGGATTATCCATTACAGTTTCATGCAAGCAAAAACAAACAGATGCAACCCCCTGGATTTCCCTTTTTGATGGGGAAACCTTAAACGGTTGGATCCAAAAAGGGGGCAATGCCAACTATGGGGTCGTGGATGGGGCCATTGTAGGGACTGCCGTGGCCGACACACCCAATTCTTTCTTGACCAGTACTAATGACTATGGGGATTTTATTTTGGAACTTGAGTTCAAGGTAGATCCAAAAATGAATTCGGGCATTCAAATCCGGAGCAATAGCTATCCCTTTTATCTGGATGGAAGGGTACATGGTTATCAAGTGGAGATTGACCCTTCGGACCGTGCGTGGAGTGCGGGAATTTACGATGAGGGCAGACGGGGATGGCTGCATCCCTTGGATGATGCCAACGTGGCGGCAAAAAAGGCCTTTGCCCAAAATGATTGGAACCACTATCGGGTTGAGGCCATTGGGGATACCATCCAGACATGGATCAATGGGCAACCCGCGGCCAATCTTTTTGATGACCAAACGGCAACGGGTTTTATTGGGCTGCAGGTGCACTCCATTTACGGAGACCAAAAACCTGGAATGCAGGTGGCATGGCGGGATATTAAAATAATGACCGATGAACTCGAAAAATACCAAAGGGATTCACCCCTACCACTAAGGGACAATACCAATCGACTTACCAAAAATGAGTCTGATCAGGGCTGGAAAATGCTCTGGGACGGGAAGACCACCAATGGCTGGAGGGGAGCGAAACTTGAAGACTTTCCGGAAAAGGGATGGCATATGGAAAATGGGGTGCTTACCGTACTTCCAGGGGATGGGGGCGAGTCTACCAATGGAGGTGATATCGTTACCCTTGACAAATATGGAAATTTTGAATTGAAGGTTGATTTTAAGCTGACCGAAGGGGCCAATAGCGGTATTAAGTATTATGTGGATACCCAATTGAACAAGAGCGAGGGGTCTGCCATAGGGCTGGAATATCAAATCCTGGATGATGCCAAGCACCCCGATGCCAAATTGGGGAGCCATGAAGGGAGTAGAACGCTGGCCTCATTATATGATTTGATTCAGGCGAGCCCGGATAAACCTGCCCTCCCCATTGGGGAATGGAACACGGCACGAATCCTTTCAAAGGAGGGCCATGTAACCCATTACTTGAATGGGGCCAAGGTCTTGGAGTACCAACGTAAGAGTCCTGAATATCGTCAATTAGTGGCTGAGAGCAAGTATAAGGTCTGGCCCAATTTCGGGGAATTGGAAGAAGGACTTATCTTGCTACAGGACCATGGGGATAAAGTGAGTTTCAGAAATATCAAGATTAGACCTATCCATCCAAAAAAGGAAACACCATGACATCACGTAGAGACTTTATCAAAAAAACGGCTGCAGGATCGGCAGCTTTGACCGTAGGGGGGGTCGTATTTCCCCAAAGAGCTTCTATATTGGGGGCCAATGACCATATCAATTGTGCCGTGGTAGGAGTGCGCAGTAGGGGCAAGGCCCATGTGATGGCAATCCATGCGGACCCCAATGCCACGGTAGCCTATACCTGTGATGTAGATGATACGGTTATCCAAGAACATGGCGCGTGGTGTCAAAAGCATATTGGGTATGTACCCAAAGTGGAAAAGGATTTCAGGAAGTTATTGGAGATTAAGGAACTCGATGCCATATTCATCGCCACCCCTGAGCATTGGCATGCCCCCATGGCCATTATGGCCCTACAGGCGGGCAAGCATGTATATGTTGAAAAACCCTGTAGCCATAATGCCCGTGAGAACGAGCTGTTGGTAAAAGCCCAGAACAAGTATGGGAAAAAAGTACAGATGGGCAACCAACAAAGATCGGCCTTTACCTCGAGTATGGCCATCAATGACATTCGGAACGGTGTTATTGGCGAGGTGTACAAAGGGGAGGCCTATTATTCCAATAATCGCGGTTCCATTGGCAAGGGCTCGCAAGTGCCCGTTCCCAAGACCTTGGACTGGGAGCTATGGCAAGGGCCTGCACCGCGGGAAAAATATCGAGATAATGTGCATCCCTACAATTGGCATTGGTTCAAGACGTGGGGAACGGGCGAGATCCATAACAATGGCACGCATGAAATAGACATTTGCAGGTGGGCTTTGGGAGTGGACCTTCCCACGACTGTGACCTCCTTTGGTGGAAAATATACCTATAATGATGATTGGGAATTCCCCGATAACCAACAAGTGACCTACGCCTTTGACAATGGTAAGTTTATTACTTGGACCGGCCATAGCCGGGGGATTATGAAACCAGAACGTCCGGGTCGTGGAGTGACTATCTACGGAAGTAAGGGCAGTATTATGTTAGATCGTAATTTTTATAAGTTATTTGATCTGCAAGGAAACCCTATCAAGTTTGAATTTGAAAAGACGGCAAGTGCCACTACGAATACCCAGGGAATGGGAGGGCTTGATGTAAACCATGTGGGCAATTTCTTTTTGGCCATCCGTGAAGATAGGTCCCTCAACTCTGATATCAATGATGCCGCTATTTCCACCATGTTGTGCCACTTGGGGAACATGGCACAGGAAGTGGGCAAGACACTGGAAGTGGACCCTGCTTCGGGGAAGGTACTTAATAGCAAAAAGGCCTTGGCCCTGTGGGGTCGCGACTACCAGCCGGGCTGGGAGGTTAAAATATAGTTGGCCCTAGGCATAGCAGAAATTGACAATGGATGCTTAAGGCATTGATTGGAAAATGGATAAGGACAAGATGAAATCACGCTCCGGTTTTTTCCTGTTGTGCGCAGGAATATGTTTGGCTTTTTTTCTGGTGTTTCTTTTTTTGGGAAATGTATCCTTGACCGGTCCCTTTCTAATTTTCTTCTTTTTGTTGTTGGCCTTTGCGGCTAGGGGGCACCGTAGGTTTAAGGGCATCTCCTTCACCATACTGATATTTGCCGCAGTGGCCCTGTCCATGTATTACCCCAGCTATTTTCAGCGCATAGGTACGTTCAATATGCAATCGTTGATTGTACCCTTATTACAGCTTATTATGTTTGGGATGGGCACGGCCATGGGATTAAAGGATTTTGTAGGGGTCATTAAAATGCCCAAGGGCGTTCTCGTTGGGATGGTATGTCAGTTTACCATAATGCCCTTAATAGGCTATGTCC
This sequence comes from Flavobacteriaceae bacterium, assembly GCA_040830145.1. GTDB lineage: Bacteria > Bacteroidota > Bacteroidia > Flavobacteriales > Flavobacteriaceae > JBFOLQ01. The sequence continues at coordinate 11,232 of JBFOLQ010000067.1, forward strand.
TTGCCAAAATGTTTGCCTTTCCACCAGAGATTGCAGCAGGGGTGGTATTGATAGGGTCTTCCCCCAGCGGTTTGGCCTCCAACGTAATGTCGTATCTGGCCAAGGCCAATTTGGCCCTGTCCGTAACCCTTACTGCCGTCTCTACGCTGATGGCCCCGTTGGTGACACCGCTGTTGATGGAATGGCTCGCCGGGGAGTTTGTGCCCATTGATTTTTGGGGAATGATGTTCGGTATCATAAAGATTGTCATAGTACCCATTGCACTGGGGTTGGTATTTAACCATTTCCTCCATGGTAGGGTAAAATGGTTGGACAAGGCCATGCCACTGATTTCAATGGGAGGTATTGCCCTGATTATTATGGTGATCACTGCAGCTGGGCGCGATAATCTTTTGAACATTGGGCTCTTGCTAATTGTGGCGGCAGTTTTGCATAATGCCGCAGGATACTTTTTGGGATATTGGGGTTGCCGGATAATGGGCATGGGCGAAAGGGACTGTAGGACCATTGCCTTGGAAGTGGGTATGCAAAATGGGGGGCTGGCTTCAGGAATTGCCCTTGAAATGGGGAAGGTGGCCACGGTAGGGCTTGCTCCAGCGGTCTTTGGCCCTTGGATGAACATATCAGGGTCTTCATTGGCCACCTATTGGCGGGATAGGGACCCTGACGGGCCGCCCAATAAGGAATGACTTATTTTTGTGGAATAGGTATCGCGCCTCATTTTCTGTGCAACAGAACATAAGAGAGGCTAAAAATCATAAAACATGGAAGGAATGAAAAAAACAATATTGGTTTTTCTGTGTGCGGTTTGGTTGGGTTGTGAATCAAATACAAATGCACCCACAATGGAAAAAGAAGAAGTGATCCAAGAGGTATCCCGGGAACAGGGGTATGACCCCGAGGCACGATTGGCTGAAATGGATATAGTACTTCCAACACCTTCGGTACCTGTCGCTAATTTTGTCCATGCCGTGCGAACTGGGGATTTGATTTTTTTGGCGGGAAAGGGCCCTCGAACGCCCAATGGGGAGAATATCACTGGAAAGTTGGGAGCCGATCTTGACATTGATAGGGGATACGAGGCGGCGCGTGCAGCGGGCATCAATCAATTGGCGGTACTCAAGGCAACATTGGGCGACCTAAAAAAAGTAAAACGCGTGGTAAAGGTCGTGGGCATGGTGAATGCCACCCCTGATTTTACAGACCACCCCAAGGTCATCAATGGTTTTTCAGATTTGATGGTCGCGGTTTTTGGTGAAAGGGGAAAACATGCCAGGGCCGCCGTAGGAATGGCTTCCCTTCCCAGTAACATAGCAGTTGAGGTAGATATGGTTGTGGAGGTATATGAGGGGGAGTAACCTTCTTGGGAGAAACCCCAATTACGGGGGAAATTGATTTTAGGGGACCCGTCTGGGCAGGTCTGAAATCTAATGTCTTTTGTATATAACCTACGTTTATTCACGTGAAGGCAAGGTTCCATCAATGGCCACTTCCAATGAAAAAGGGTCTAAATGCCTGTCGAGGACCTTGCATACATTTCTTCGGGTAAGGGGAGTATCCTTCTTTTCGGATAGAAAGCCTTGGAGGTCAACCTTCAGTTGGGGGGCTATATGCAGCAACAATTCATGTAGAAAACGGGAGGTAAGCATCTCTCCTGAAGCGGCAAATGCATCCAGTTCAGGATAATAGGGCAATAGTCCTTGTTTTAGCTCATGTTCAGAGATGGTTCGTTCGGGGTAAAACCATGTCTGGTTGGCCCATTTATAGGGGACACCATATCCTTTTAAAATACCCGTTGCGCCAATGCGTTGCATGGCTCCAAAATCGGGATCACCCGGTAATACATCTACAAAGGGCATCACATAGGCGCCTGATTGAATCAAGGCCCGTTGCACGGATCTAATGGATATTTCTTGCGGCGATTTCCCTTTTTGTATGGCTAGGGTTGCGAGGGTTCCGGCTGCTTGGCCTATGCCAAGGACCACTGGTTGTAGACGCGTAGTGCCATTCACAATATTGGATACACTGATGTTTTTTTCGGCAACCAAAAAGTTGGGGATGGATTCTGTCATCAAACAGCCCAGGGGAATGGTATAACTTGGAATTTTAATATTGATAAAATCAATTTTCGGGGCATCCGGGTTTTTATCGTGGTGGTGGTCTATGGGATAGTCGCCTACGGCAATTCCGGTTCGGTACAATGTGAAGTCATAAGGGCGTTTTAGATGGTCGGTTATCAAAAGAACGGCCCCTTGAAGCCTACGGCTTTCCCGATGATAGGGAATCATGGGCCAACTGCGCCCCTGTGGGAACTCTTGTGCCAAACGTAGGTTTTGATAGCCCAGTTCTTGTTGAATGTAGTACACGAATCCTTGGGTAAATGTGCGTGCTGCCTGTAACTTCATCGTAATTTGACCAGGGGTCAAATTGGGCCAGTCCAGAAAAAAATCATTTCCGCAATGGGGCCAATTGATGATATACTTGTTATTGGGTAATTTGGCGTAGTTGAGCATTTGCTGGCAATCATTGACAGCACCAAATAGGGAATGCCCTTTCCTTTTACAAGCACAGCTATAATCTTCGGGGGAATAGGCTGTCGGTTTTTGTACCAGTCCTTTTGTATGCTTGGCCTGACCTACATCCTTAAGAATCGCAACATAGGTAATGTCCTGAACCACGGAATTGGCCGATGGGGGCGCCTCTTTTTCCCCAGTGTCCCTACGGGCATCCATCCCCAGTCTGAAGGGGGCCTTGACCAAGGGGAGAATCGCTCCCGTTTCAGTGGCGTCCACTAAGATGTTGGCCTTTAGGGAGATTGTTTTTCCCTCCTTTTGATACTGAATTTCCCAATGGGCCGCCACTCTTTCCACTTTAGGGATGGGGACGTTGTATTCAATAATGAGATTGGGGTGTTGGGCCATGGCCTTTAGAATGGAATCGCCCACTGAGGGTTCAAACAGGGTATGGCTCACCCAGCCGGTGGCAACGGCCTCGGGGCCACCATAGTGATTGTAAAGGCGTTGTCTAAACTCTCCCCAAATTCCGGAGGGCATCCCATGGTTTCCATCAA
>JBFOLQ010000068.1:0-3101 GCA_040830145.1 Flavobacteriaceae bacterium
GTTCGGTCAGCGATTTCTTTTCGTCATCTGATAGGTGCAGTGCCTCATGTACTTCGTAGTCGAAAAAGGAATAGTCATCAATGGTAGAGCCCAAGGGGGATTTTCTAATAAGATCGGGATGGAACAAGAGGGTCCAGCCTGGGTATTCAGTTGAAATTGATTCTGTATGATTGCTAAATTCCATGACTTGGTTGGGCCCTGTAAAGACCATGGTGCCTTCTTGAAAATCGTAGGTGTTTCTTCCATAGACAAAGGACCCCGCCTTAAAATTTTTGAGGGTTACCTGGTAGAGTGCAAAGGCATATTTTTTGCCCTCAAAATCTATGTTTTCCCATCCGTCGTGATGGTAGACCACTGAAACCAAGGGATGTTTGGGTTTTGCCAGCCCCAAAAAGTCATGGACTTCAGTAATGGTCTTTATGTTATGGATTTTTTTCATGTGTTTGTTTTTATTGTTCTTAATAGGCCATACTTCGACTTTGCCCAGTGCGGAAATGTAATTCCCTATTGAACATCTTGGTGGGTATCAAGAATTAGTATGATACATTTTATGGGGCACTATCGTTAGGGGGCTCATCGTTGGGTCAATGCTCATTTTGTTTTTGTTACTGTCCACTGACCATATAGTTAGGTCATAGTGGTATCGGCCATCTTTGCCAACACGTTGATATCCTTGTTTTCCAAATGTATGTGGTCAAATCCCGGGGATAGACTATGAATCATGGCCTTTCCTATATTGGTCGTTGTGGTTACATTTTTCGACTTTTTCATAAGTGGAAAAAAAGGTCGCATGACCACATAAATGGTGTTGTACCATCCCGTCCTGGACTTGATGCCTTTTTCCGGAATAATGACTACGGGTCTAAACATATAAGCCTTTTGAAAGCCTTTTCCCAAGATATAGTTTTCCGTTTTTCCCTTAATCCTTGCCCACATACTCCTTCCTTTTTCAGTGGTGTCGGTGCCAGCGCCAGAGACATAATTGAAGACCATATCGGGATTTAAGTCGTGAAGGGTGTCGGCCAATCTCTTGGTAACTTCATATGTGATTTGGTTGTATTGCGACTCGTTCAATCCCACGGCCGATACACCCATACAGTGAAAACACCCATCAAAGGGCCCCAATGCATCTTTGATTTGGTCCACTTCCATAAAGTCGGTTAACAATAGTTCCCTCAATTTGGGATGTTGTATTTGAATTGAGGTACGATTGAGTACCGTAACCGATGCAATGGCCGCATTATCCAAGCATTCCAATAACACTCCTTTGCCCACCATTCCCGTGGATCCCGTAATCAATACTTTATACATGTTTATCCAAGATTAAACTACTTTTCCTAACTCCTAACCACCACTACTCCCTAGGCTTTCTCCATTCGGTTCATCATGTTCATGATCATTTTATCAAACCCTTTGTCACTGAGCCATTTTCTGCCCATTAAGGTTTGTTTTGCCATTTTGCCGGCGGCATAGCGTGTTTTGGGTCTTTTGGCCTTTATGGCTTTTGATATCTCTTGGGCGATGACCGTTGGCTCGCTATAATTTCCGGGTTTATAGGCATTAGTCATAACCTTTTCCATGGTCCGTTTTAAACTACTATAAGGGCCATTCCCCACTTTCCCAAATGGGTGGTCCATAGCTACATCGAATTCCGTTTTGATGGCCCCTGGCTCCACGATTACCACATTGATTCCAAATTGTTTGACTTCCAATCTAAGACAATCACTCCATCCTTCCAAGGCGTGCTTGGTGGCATGGTACCATGCCCCTAGGGGAGTGTATATTTTTCCGCCTACAGAGGATATGTTGATAATAGTACCCGCTTGTTGCTTTCGCATTGTGGGCAACACGGCCTTGGTCACCTCCGCCAACCCAAACATATTGACATCAAATTGTCGTTTGGCCTGTTCATGGGTGATTTCTTCCACGGGACCATACACGGCATACCCCGCATTATTGATCAGCACGTCTATCGTTCCACTTTCATCAATGATAGTGGATATTACTTCCTTGACCTGAGCATGGTCTGTCACATCCATTTGTAAGGAGCGGCCCCCAGCTGTGACAATATCCTGCATTTTTTCCAACCTTCGGGCCACGCCATACACGGTATGGCCTTCGTTGATCAGTTGAAGGGCTGTTGCCTTTCCGATACCGGATGAAGCGCCGGTTACTACAATGGTTTTTTTCATCTAAATAGGTTTAATGGTTTCAAGTTTCAGATTTCTTGCTCCCGGTTTCGGCCAATGGGTATCGGGCTATGCGTTCTTGGAGTATGAAATTTGACACTAGAATTTGACATTTGTTTTTGGACTGGCCCACTGCCTTCTATGGTCAATGGGTTTGCCAAGGTTATGGGTGCCTGTCCGGCTATCATTCCCGTAACTGTTTCCACCACTTTTCTTGGGGCAGGTTTTGCAATGTAAAGACTTCCCCGATCAGGGGGGTGGTGTAGGTCAGCCGTTTTTTGTCAGCTTCCCTGGTAAATCGTTTAATGGGCTCGTCCCATGGATGCTGGGCCAGGTCAAATTTAGACCAGTGGATGGGAAACAGAATTTGTGCCTTGAGGTCTATCCCTGCCTGTACACTCTGTTCTGGCATCATATGTATTTGGGCCCACCCTTCATTGTAGGCGCCATTTTCCAAAAAGGCGATGTCAAATGGCCCGAATTGGGCACCGATGTTTTTGAACTCCTCAAAATAACCGGTATCCCCGCCGAAATAGACATTCAGGTCTTTTGATGAAATGACCCATGCCCCCCATAAGGTGCGAAAGCGGTCAGAAAATCCCCTTCCTGAAAAATGCCTTGTAGGGGTTAAGGTAAAAGTGATATCCCCAAAGGTTTCACTTTCGTACCAATCCATTTCGGTAATCTTTTCCGAGGCCACCCCCCAGCGCAAAAGATGGGCCTTGATGCCCAAGGGCACGAAAAATTGGTCTGTTTTTTCAGAGAGGGCCTTAATGGCCGGATGGTCTAAATGATCATAATGATCATGGGAGATTACAATGGCGTCAATTCTAGGTAAATCCTCAATCTCCGTTTTATGTTCCAGTTCAAATGATTTTCCAAAGAGGGGTACGGGGGAAGCCCGATTGAAGA
>JBFOLQ010000069.1:0-4369 GCA_040830145.1 Flavobacteriaceae bacterium
CCCTCGATACGGGTGTATTTCAAGTGGTGAAGGTAAATTCCCCGGAGGAGTACATTGCTATTTTTTCCGATATCGCCAGATATGAAATGGAAATCTATGGTATTCCGGCCAGCATTACCCTGGCACAGGGCCTCCTGGAAAGTGGCTTTGGCAGGGGGGAACTGACCCTAAAGACCAATAACCATTTTGGAATTAAATGCCATACTGGATGGGAGGGGGATTACGACCTGTATGATGATGATGAAAAAGGGGAGTGTTTTAGAAAGTACAACCACCCCCGGTATTCCTATCGGGACCATAGTATCTTTTTGGCCACACGTCCACGATATGCCTTTTTGTTCAATTTGCCTTTGAACGGTTATAAACGTTGGGCCCACGGACTCCGAAAGGCGGGGTATGCCACCGACCGAAAGTACCCCCAAAAGCTGATATCCCTTATTGAACGTTATGAGCTTTATAAATACGATCGGGGCGTGGTGGTCAATGCTGAATTGCCTTTGTTGGAGGGGCCACTTACTGATGAAGTGCATATTGTTCAACGGGGCGATACCCTATATGCCCTATCGCGAAGGTATAATGTCGCCGTTGATGACATAAGGATTGTAAACCGGATACAAGGTGATACCATTTCAGTGGGGCAAAAATTGACCATTCCTTCAAAACGTACCAATTAAAATATGAAACCCCCATTCCTGCGCAGTATCTTTAGAGCGGAACCTGCCTTGATGGCCTGCCACAAAGGGATGAATGGAACCAAGGGAAAAGAACCAAGATATAGACTGGGGAACGTAGACAGGGAAAGGCATGGTATGTCTTACGTTGTAAGTTCTTCCTTGAATTTTGATGGAACACTGAAATATAATTTAGAGCCTGTTTAAATTTGTATGATTGAAATTTTGTATTGCCCATTTTTGATGCGGAACAAGGCAAAATCGAAGATAATAGCAGGGCTACTTGATGAGATTTTAACGAAGTTATGCGCAAAAAGAAGCATAGAAAAACAATTTATAGAAATTTAAACAGACTCTTAGTAAATTAAACTTATTCGTGTGAGATATACGCGCAGCAGTGCCTTGTTCGCCGAGGCCAAAAAATACATTCCAGGAGGGGTAAATTCCCCAGTACGGGCCTTTAAATCGGTTGGGGGTAACCCCATCTTTATAAAGGAGGCCAAAGGGGCCTACCTTTATGATGAGGATGGGAATCGGTATATTGATTACATCGCCTCTTGGGGGCCCTTGATTTTGGGGCATGCCCATAAACCGGTCGTGGATGCGGTAGTGCAAAAGGCCCAAAAGGGGACTTCCTTTGGAGCTCCTACCGAAATAGAGACCGAATTGGCCAAATTGGCCATTTCCATGATTCCAAACATGGAGCGGATTCGTTTTGTGAACAGCGGAACCGAGGCGTGTATGAGCGCCGTTCGCTTGGCAAGGGGTTATACGGGAAAAGACAAGATTATCAAGTTTTCGGGGTGTTATCATGGTCATGCCGATGCCTTTCTGATTCAAGCGGGTAGCGGGGCTGTGACCTTCGGTAGTCCCAATAGTCCCGGAGTAACGCAGGGCACGGCCCAGGATACGCTACTGGCCCCTTTTAACAACCTGACCTTTGTAGAGGAAGTCATTAGGGCCAATAAAGGGGCAATTGCCGCCATTATTTTGGAGCCCGTTCCAGGAAATATGGGCTGTATTCTTCCCGCTCCTGGGTTTTTGGAAGGCTTGAGACGCCTGTGTGACCAACATACCATACTCCTCATTTTTGACGAGGTGATGACCGGCTTTCGTTTGGCGGCCGGTGGGGCCCAGGAGTTTTTTGGTATCCGGGCCGATATCGCTTGTTTTGGGAAGGTCATTGGAGGGGGACTCCCAGTGGGAGCCTTTGCTGCCAATGCCGATATCATGTCACACTTGGCCCCGGAAGGCCCTGTATATCAGGCAGGCACCTTGAGCGGAAATCCCTTGGCCATGGCAGCCGGACTCGCCATGCTTACAGAGTTGAACGCGCAACCCGAAGTGTTCAAAAGCTTGGCTTCCAAAACCGAATATTTACATCAAGGAATTGCCAAGGTCCTAACGGAAAAAGGAATGGCCCATCAGATCAACCGTTTGGGGAGCATGCTTTCCGTACATTTTACCGAAAGCCCCGTGGTTGATTTTGAAAGCTCCGCCCAGGGGAACAACGAGACCTTTAAAAATTATTTTCACGGGATGTTGGCACATGGGGTTTATTTGCCGCCCTCAGCCTTTGAAAGCTATTTTTTGAACGATGCCATTACCTCCCCGGATTTGGATGCAACGATAGAGGCAGTACGGGCCATTTTTTGAATCGGTCAGTCTGTTTAAAAAAGCTTTGGGCGTAAAACTTCCATTACGGCGCAAATTGATATTAGGGGACCCCTGTCACAAAAAGGGATGAATATAGAGTGGTAAGGGAGGATGTCATGTTTTGCGTCCCATGTCTTGTCATGTATCCTATGTCTTTATTGATGTGACCTTTAAGTTTGTATGTCACCTAAAATCAATTTCTTATCGTAAACTTATTTGAATGAAAAGCCGTGGAGATCAATGCAATGCCTTCCCCATGGCCATAAAGTTGAAATGTTCCTTTCCAATCTTAAAATCATGGCTTCCCATATTCCCAAAACCGTTTTTTTTATAAAAACGAATGGCCCGCTCATTCTGTTTCAAAACGGATAGCCATATCCAATCCATGCCCAGTTCCAAAGCTGTGTTAAGCAATTGCTCCTGTAGCCCAAAACCAATCTTTAGGGATAGAAAATCCTTCAGGACGTATATTTTCTGAAGTTGACAGACCGAATCTGCATCTATAAAGTCAGATTTGGAGTGTAGTTTTAGTTTGGCATAACCCACGGGCAATCGGTCTACATGGGCAATCCAATACCTATTGTTCGGTTTTTCCATACTGCCCTCAATTTTATCCACATTGAATGTCCTATCATAATAGTCCATCAAATCTTGCCGGTCCCTAAAGTAATGCCCAAAAGTCTCGGTAAAGGTAATGCGTCCCAAAAGGGCTATGTGCGCAGCATCAGCAGATTGTGCAGGTCTAATGGTGATGTTCTTGGTCATTTCTTGAAATGGTGATGAACTTTGAAGGGATAAATGCCCTATTCCAAAAGTAGTATTTTACAATGGCATAATTACTTTTTAGCTTGATCTTAAAGTATCTCGCGAATCAAAAAAGGCCATCAAAACTGATGGCCTTTCTCATCAAGACTTTTTGATAATTATTTTGAGTCCCTCTTGCACCCTTGCCCTTTTTTCCCTCTTTTTCCTTTGGCGTGCCTCGCTTTTTTGGCACTTATTTTTTCCCATTTTTCATATTGGGACGCATTGAGGATGTCCTTCATTTGGGACTTCATGGCAATCATACGATCCAAGCGATCATTTTGCATGGCATACCGTTCCTCGGCCGTGGGCTTGTTCCCTTTTTCCTTTTTGGCGGCCCTTTCCGCCATGGCGGCCTTTTTGTACTTGGCAGCCTCTAAATGAAGGGTCTGTACCTCTTCTTGTTGGGCCGTACTGAGGTCAAGGGCCAGGGTCAACCGTTTGGTCTGTAGGGTGGCCATCTGTTCTGGGGTAAGGTCTTTCATCATTTGCTTGCCACCTCTTCCATGTTCCTGGGCCATTGCAAATGAACCAACGGCCAACATACTCATTAAAACTAACTTCTTCATGTGTTTAAATTTTATTGATTTTGTCTTTAGGACTTTACATGAGAAAAAGGGTTTAATGCCCAGTAGTGCTTTTGTGAAAGTTTTAACGGATCGGGGAGTACTAAAAAGACTGGATTCTCGGACAAGTCGCCGGAATCCAGTCCTAATTCAGTATGGGGATGTCCTTATTCGGGATTCAGAATCCTATCAATCCTATCTAGGGCATCTTGCAAATGGTAACGGCTCATGGTATCCGAAATACGGGTCAAGCCCCTTCTGATGTCCCGTTGTAGGTTTTTGAGTTCTGCCCTGGCCACAGAGCGCACATCGGATTGACTGGTAGTGACCACCGTGGATTTTTGATATCCCCCAAATTCAGGTCGCTTTTTCTGGTCCTTTGCATTCAGGATGTATTCCAATCTATCGATATGGGCCTTTTGCAAATTTCTTCGATAGGTATCTATAACACCACCATTGCGGGTTTCAGACCAGAGCCCCCTTCGTATGTCCCGCATCATATCTGCCAATCGGTAAGCGCTGTCACCGTTTGCCGTTTCATTTTCAATTAGGCGGGCCATTTTGCCCAAATGCAGTACATTGTTCAAATACCTCACTTGAAGGGCCCGTATATCCTCCACGATTCCCGAATACTGCGTTCTGGAAAGGATTTCTTGGTCAATCAACCAATCC
>JBFOLQ010000070.1:0-6411 GCA_040830145.1 Flavobacteriaceae bacterium
AGAACGGTGAGGAAGGATAATTTTCTCATTGGTCGCATATTTTAGTCTTATCAAAACTGGGCCCATGCAAATTTATTGCCCCCTGGGTCCATTTGTTTTCAGCAGGGGTGAAAAAGCGCCCAACCTCCCTTGGAACCGCTCTGGGGGCCATGCCCTCTTTTGGAAGCACCAGGCTTGGGATGGGAACGGGACAATATGGGCTCAATGTACCTCCCCGCAATGAAATCCATGGCCTTCCCTTTCCTTGGTCAAAGGAATCTCTTTCCCGCTGGGATTAACATAATCGGCATTATAATCTGAGCGACGATAATAGTTGTCAATGGTAATGGGGAACCTCCCTTCCTCAAGAAATTGTTTCATCATGAGCGTACACATTTTTGAAAACCCTCTTTTCTCCCCATCCACCTCTTTGGGGTAGGTCATGCTTGATGAATGGTTGAACCCTACGATATGTCCAAATTCATGCCCCGAGGTACTTGCCGTGTTTTTGGTCGATACCAAAAAACGCTCCACTATTTGCCTGTATAGGCCAAAGGTATTTCCCCCGCCCAGTCCTGCTGCATTGCCCGATGTGATGCCCAAATTCAATTTTCCCTTGTTGACCATCTTGGCCCAAATCTCCTCTTTCCGCTCTTGGGTGAATAAGGTTTCGCCATCATTTTCATAAATGGGCTCGGCCAAAAAGGCCTCCTTGAATTCAGCTGTGGTAAACATATAAGCCCAATTGATCATCAACGCGGTGTACCTTCTGGCATCTACGGGCAAAAGGTCATCGGACCAATTGGGATGGGTACCTTCCTGGTCATAGTGTTTCATTCTGGGTTTCCACCCGATTCCTGAAAGGCCCTTCAATACACCTACCATTTCCGAATCCCCATGAAAATCAAAACGTATGTCCGACCCAGGGATTCCCGTATCCTGCAGGTGGGAAAGATCAATGACCTCCGTACCCTCCAATGCATTGAATTTTGGGGTGTTCCCAACAAAGGGATAGCGTATGGTGGCATAGGCATGGGCCCTAATTTTATCGACGGCAAAGAGGGCCATGGTCTTTTCCCCAATAGTGGCTGAAATTACGAGGCTGTCCAAATCAACAGGGGCAAAATTGGCCACCTCTATCGTAAATTCATCAACGGGTTTGATGCGCAGCATGTTGGCAATTTCATAGCGTTTCCATTCCGAGACCATGTCCTCCAAGGCTTCATCATCCTGAAACATCAATTTGGAATTGGCATCAGTGTCAAATGAATACCGGGCCAATACAACATCCCCATTGGTAGCCGTTGTGGTATCGGTCTGGTCTTCCCATTCGTTCACATCCCTGTCAACCGAGCAGGCCAGGAGCAAAAAAAAGGCACTTGAGAAAAGGGCAATACATGGAAAGGGGTGCTTCATCTGGAGATTATTTTTGAAAAAACGTCCCCCGCCTATGGAAAATTGCTTTTTGTAAGATGTATTCGATGAATGGACCCTAAAGGACCACCATGGTTTCTTGACATCTGATGTTACCCCCCTGACCATCATGGGCCAAGGGAAAAACAGGTCTCTTTTGAGCGGCCCCTCTTGGCTATGGAAACCACATATCCTCCCATCAAACATCTGTGTTCCCAAGTGTACCACCCGTCCCCTATGCATCCATAAGGTAGGGCTAACAGACCCCCCCGTACAGTCGCCCTATATGAACGGAACAACCGTGGTGAAAAAACGGTTTCGCATCACAAACCGCATTATCATATTGGCAGTTCTAGGGTGTGTCACCCATCTATTTGACATTTTTCGCAATGTCTTTTTAATAACGCCGGATTTTTTTGCTGAAATCGTCCATTTTCATGAAAAAAATGCAACATTTGGGGTATTTTCAAAGAAATATCGCAAGAAATGGGATGGAAACAACAGGGGTTGTACCTGCCAGAATTTGAGCATGACAATTGTGGTGCCGGTTTTATCTGTAGCCTAAAAGGGAAAAGGTCAAATGATATTATCCATAAGGCCTTGGAGATCTTGGACAAATTGGAACATCGCGGGGCCGTCAGTGCTGATGGTAAGACTGGGGATGGTGCCGGTATACTCATTGATATCCCACATGATTTTTTCAAGGAGGTTTGTGATTTTGACCTTCCCGACCCGGGTACCTACGCCGTGGGCAATGTCTTTTTGCCCCAACGGGAGAACCAGCGTCAATTTTGCATCTCGGTCTTTGAAAAAAATATCAAGGCGCAGGGACTTGAGTTATTGGGATGGCGCAATGTGCCTGTTGACAAGGCCATTCCAGGGCGGATTGCCGCCGAGACAGAGCCCTTTGTAAAACAACTCTTCATTGGCAAGGGCGAGGCGCAGGATGACCTAGGGTTCAACATCAAGCTCTTTATCGCCCGGAAGATGACAGAGCACACCATCAATGCCTCCAAACTTTCACAAAGCAGTTTTTTCTATGTCACCAGCCTCTCCCAAAAAATCATCATCTTCAAGGGGCTATTGATGCCCAAGGACATCAGTCTGTACTATCGTGACCTTATGGACCCCCGGGTGGTGACCCGTTTGGCCCTGGTACATCAGCGGTTCTCCACCAATACCTTTCCCACGTGGGATTTGGCCCAACCTTTTCGCTATATGTGCCACAATGGGGAAATCAACACCTTAAGGGGCAATGTGGCCCGCATGCGATCGCGGGAAGAGCTGATGCAAAGTGCACTCTTCGGCGATGATATCAAAAAAATATTGCCTACGGTCCTGCCCGGCAAATCAGATTCAGCCAGTATGGATATGGTGGTGGAACTGCTTTTGATGACGGGCCGGTCCCTACCGGAGGTCATGATGATGTTGGTTCCGGAAGCCTGGGAAAAGAATCCGGAAATGTCAGAGACCAAAAGGGCCTTTTACGAATACCATTCCTGCCTCATGGAACCTTGGGACGGACCGGCATCCATTCCCTTTACCGATGGCAGTTATATAGGTGCCGTATTGGACCGCAATGGCCTGCGTCCCTCCCGTTACTCGGTTACCAAGGATGGGTATGTGGTCATGTCCTCAGAAACGGGCGTATTGGAACTTGCCCCTGAGAACATTGAATTCCACGGACGGCTGGAGCCCGGTAAAATGTTCTTGGTGAACATGGAGGAAGGCCGTATCATAAACGATGGGGAGGTCAAGGAGAAAATTGCCAAAAAACACCCCTACAAAAAATGGCTGGAGAAAAACTTGGTGCACCTACGGGATATCCCATACAATGATTGCCCCCTCTTTTTGGGGGAAGCATCCCTGGAAAAACGAAAATCAGCCTTTGGTTACACCTTGGAAGACATCAATACCATCATCCTGCCCATGGGGAAGAATGCCAAGGAACCCATAGGTTCCATGGGGTCTGATACGCCCATTGCCGTGCTTTCAGAAAGGCCACAATTGCTGTACAATTACTTTAAGCAATTGTTTGCCCAGGTGACCAACCCCCCTTTGGACGGTATCCGGGAGGAACTTATCACCGATATCAGTCTCACCTTGGGAAGCGACCATAACATTTTTGATGTTGATGAATTGCACTGCCGTAAGCTCAAAATACAAAACCCGGTCATTTCAAAGGAAGACCTGGACAAGATAAAGAACTATGATGCCAGCCCGGACTACAAAGTGGTGTCCATTCCCATGCTCTATCCCGTGGCACGGGGACATAATGGGTTGGAGGAGGCCCTTGAGGGCATGTTGCAGGAGGCATCGGAAGCAGTGGACCAAGGTACCAACATCATTATCCTATCGGATCGGTACGTGAGCGATACCAAAGCCCCCATTCCGGCCCTATTGGCCTGTTCCTATTTGAACAGCGGATTGCAACGATTGGGAAAACGCTCCAAACTGAGCCTTATCATTGAGTCCGGTGAACCCAGGGAAGTACATCATTTCGCCCTCTTATTTGGTTTTGGGGCCAGTGCCATCAACCCCTATTTGGTCAATGAGATCATTGGGGAGCAAATCCAAGAACAGGATATTACGGAATTTTCCTTTGAGGAAGCCGTTAAAAACTATAACAAGGCCATTGGAAAGGGCATCCTTAAGGTCATGAACAAAATAGGCATCTCTACCCTTAACTCCTACCGCAGTTCCCAACTGTTTGAATGCATTGGTATAAATACCAAGGTGGTGGACATGTATTTTCCCAATACCACCTCCCGTATCCAGGGAATTGGTCTGTACGGGATTGAAAAGGAAATTTCCAAGCGTCATTATAAGGCCTTTGGCAAACAGGAAGTGGCCGCCACCATGGACTTAGAAATTGGGGGGCAATATAGATGGAGGCGCAATGGGGAAAGGCATATGTTCAATCCCTTGTCCGTGGCCACCCTTCAAAAGGCCGTGCGCAACAATGAGCCGACCACGTACAGGGAATTTGCCGATATGGTCAACGGGCAGTCCAAAAACCTGATGACCATCCGGGGGCTGTTGGAATTTGCCAACTATGACCCCATTCCCCTGGAAGAGGTGGAGCCTTGGACTGAAATCGTAAAACGCTTTAAGACGGGGGCCATGTCCTATGGGAGTATCAGTAAGGAAGCCCATGAAAATCTGGCCATTGCCATGAACCGGATTGGGGGCAAGAGCAATTCGGGCGAGGGCGGTGAGGATGAACAACGTTTTTATAGGAATGCCACGGGCGATTGGAGGAACAGCGCCATAAAGCAAGTGGCATCCGGCCGATTTGGGGTTACCTCCAATTACCTGACCAATGCGCAGGAAATACAGATTAAAATGGCGCAAGGGGCCAAACCCGGAGAGGGCGGGCAACTTCCAGGGCCCAAGGTGAACCCCTTCATTGCCAAGACCCGTAATTCAACCCCTTATGTGGGATTGATATCCCCCCCGCCCCACCACGATATTTACTCCATTGAGGATCTTTCACAGCTCATCTATGACCTTAAATCCGCCAATCGCGAGGCACGGATTAATGTAAAGTTGGTATCCGAGGTCGGTGTGGGCACCATTGCCGCAGGGGTGGCCAAAGCCAAGGCCGACGTCATATTGATCTCTGGTTTTGACGGGGGCACCGGAGCCTCTCCCCTCACCTCCCTAAAACATGCGGGCCTGCCTTGGGAACTTGGTATTGCCGAGGCGCAACAGACCTTGGTCATGAACGATTTGAGGAACCGTGTGCGGTTGGAGTGCGATGGACAACTAAAAACAGGGCGTGATGTGGCCATTGCCTGTTTATTGGGGGCCGAGGAATTTGGTTTTGCCACGGCACCCTTGGTCGCCTCGGGCTGTATCATGATGCGCGTTTGCCATTTGAACACCTGCCCCGTGGGCATTGCCACACAGAACCCGGAGCTACGCAAAAAGTTCAAGGGAAAACCTGAGCACGTGGTCAATTACATGTATTTCGTGGCACAGGAACTACGGGAAATCATGGCACAATTGGGCTTCAGGACACTCGATGAAATGGTGGGACAGGTGCACAAATTGGACAGGAGTAAGGTTGTTGCCCATTATAAGGCAGCGGGAATTGACCTAAGTCCGGTCTTACACCAAGTAGCGGTTCCGCGAGGGACCAAACTCCATAATACGGAACCCCAGAAGCACGATGTGCACAAATCCATAGAGATTGATATCATAGAAAAAGCCAATCCTTCCCTTTTCAGAAAGGAGAAATTGACATTGGAATACCCCATCAAAAATACCGATAGGGCCGTGGGTGCCATCATCAGCAATGAGATTTCAAAAACCTATGGTGCCGCGGGACTGCCAATCAACACCCTACGCCTCAACTTTACGGGATCTGCCGGGCAAAGTTTTGGGGCCTTTGCCACTAGGGGCTTGACCCTCACCGTAAATGGCAACACCAATGATTACCTGGGTAAGGGACTCTCAGGGGCCAAACTGGTCATTAAGGTGCCAGATGGGGCCACTTTTGTGCCTGAGGAAAATATTATTACCGGCAATGTGGCACTGTATGGAGCCACGGCCGGGAGGGCCTATATCAATGGTAAGGCCGGAGAGCGCTTCTGTGTTAGAAACTCAGGCGCCAAAGCCGTTGTGGAAGGAATCGGCGACCACGGATGTGAGTACATGACCGGGGGCGTGGCCGTAATCCTAGGGGAAACTGGGCGGAATTTTGGTGCCGGAATGAGCGGTGGAATCGCCTTTGTACTTGACCAAGACAAAACCTTTGCCAAAAAATGTAATAACGATACCCTTAACCTATTGGCAGTTGAGGAAGCGGCGGACATTGAAGTATTGAAAGGCTTGATCACCAGCCATTACAATTATACCATGAGCCCTTTGGCCCAACGGATATTGGAAAGCTGGGAGACCTATCTGCCACAATTTGTAAAAGTGTTCCCCGAGGAATATAGGCAGGCGCTGAAACGATTGGAGGCCGAAAACTTGGAAACAGCATAAAATAGACGTGAGACCGCTTGCTTCGAC
>JBFOLQ010000071.1:0-3284 GCA_040830145.1 Flavobacteriaceae bacterium
GAAAACTGGGATTTTGACCGCCAGATAGTGGCGCAGACCGAACGGCCTGAAAATATGATGTGGACCCAGAACAAAATACTCTTCCTGGGGTTGAACTTGGTGGGCAGTCAAGTACACGATGAAACAGAATGGGAAACACGACTCACCCAAAATGCCCAATGGGCAAAGAAGCATTTCGAAGCACAAAAAGATAGCGTTTCGGCCGCTGTGGTATTTGGCCACGCCAATATGGTTGAGGGTGGGGCAGCTAAGTTTGAAACCTTTGTAATCCCTTTTAGGGCGGCATCAGCCAACTTTGACAAGCCTATTCTCTACTTGCAGGGGGATGGTCATTTTTGGTTGGTGAGCAGGCCGTATGCAGAGAAAAATATCCTAAGGGTCCAAATTGATGGTGGGTCAACGGCTGTGCAAGTCACCGTAAACCCCAATAAGGAGAGCCCATTTGCCTTTGACAAAGGTTTTTTGGATTGAGCCCTTACCTTGCCCACAAATCAACTGGAAGTAAACGGCGTCAGCCTAAAAGTCAATATTATGCTCTTTGAACCGACCACAACACTTCATATGGGAAGTCCTTAAAATAATTAGACCATAACAGGTTTTGACACAATTTGATTTGTACCGATGAGATTTGCGCACACCAACATTATCAGTACCAATTGGAAGAAACTTGCCGATTTTTACGTAAAGACCTTCCAATGTAAAATTGTCCCTCCGATAAGGAATCAATCGGGGGATTGGTTAGATCGTGGAACCGGTCTAAAAAACGCCCAACTGAAAGGGGCACACCTACTTTTACCCGGGTATGGGGAAAATGGCCCTACCCTTGAGATATACCAATACACCACCATGGAGGACCAAGAATCCGCACCTCCCAACAAAAGAGGGTTTGGACACATTGCCTTTGAGGTGGAGGATGTGGAAGAAGTACTCAAAACCTTGGAACAAAATGGGGGAAGAAAGTTTGGGGAAATTACAAAAAGGCAAGTGCCGAATGTGGGGGAGCTGACCTTTATCTATGCCAGAGACCCTGAAGGCAACCTTATTGAACTTCAAAATTGGAAATAACAGAATTGCCACATATCCATGGGAACCCCACACGTTTTGTTCACTGAATCATAAGAATCCTTCCAAGCGGTTGTTTTTTGCCATAAAGCAATTTTTGTATACGGGAATCCATTTAACTTTACTCCGGAAACCAATATTGCAATGTTGGGTATACCCTTGAAAATATATATACGCAGCGATAATACTATAAAAATGAGAATTTTCCCCCTCCTAGCATCCATACTTTTTTCGATAAACATCTGTGCCCAAAAAAAAATAAGGCCCGATAAACTGATGGAAGATTTTGACTTTCTCGTCAGTGAATTGAGGACACAACACCAAGGACTCTATCAATATGTTGATAAAACGACCGTAGATTCCCAACTGGCCCATTTAAGGGAGTCCATTACCCAACCTATAGATCGACTGGAGTTCTATGGGTTGATTCGAAAGACCATCGCCGTCACCAACGAAGGACATACAACGGCCGACCTCCCCAAATGGACAAAACTGAAGTTGGGGCTGTCCAAATCCTTTTTACCCATTGCCGTAAAATATTGTGATGGTTCGTATATCATCACCCAAAATTACGGCGCCAAAACCTCCCTATTATCAAAGGGCGATAAATTGTTGGCCGTAAACGGAACCCGTATAGAGGCTATTTTGGAAAGCTTACTGCCCTTGATTCCAACCGACGGGTTCAATAAAACATCCCGTCATGAATGGTTGGGAGGCATCAATTTTTCACTGTTGTACAGATTGGTCCATGGAAAGACAAAAGCTTTTGATATTGAAGTGCAGGAACTTGGCGGAAATACCACTAAAATGGTATCCCTAAAACCCATCCGCTATACGGCATTTAAGGGTAAAAATGCCACATTCCCTCCCAAATCATTCGATTTTTCGAAGTTTCAATGTAAAGCCATCAATGACTCCATAGCCTATCTGAGTATTCCCGGATTCGGTGATGATGACCTTCCTTACGAAACATTTTACAAGACCGCTTTTCAACAAATAGATAGTCTTGGAGCAACACATCTCATTTTGGATATCCAGGCCAACGGGGGTGGCACAGAGGGTAATGAAAACCTTCTCTTTTCCTATCTTTCAGAGGAACCGGTCCAAAAATATAAACGGGTCACCATGATGCCCAAATCATACGAAGGCAATGCCACGGACCCCGATTATATTTTCGATCAATGGGAATTGACAGGCCCGAAGGCAGTACGGGGAAACTTTACCCTGTTCAGTGATTATTACTCAGACCTTGGGTATGGTGTACCCAATACCGATTTACGATATGGGGGGAAACTTTATGTATTGATCAGTGGATTGACTTTTTCTGGAGGGGCCGAATTTGCCAGTTTGGTCAAAATGACAGACCGGGGAATTTTTATTGGTGAAGAGACGGGAGGCACCTATGAAGGCAATGTGAGCGGGTATTCAGAAACCATAACGCTTCCCCATTCCAAGATACGCGTAAATATCCCCATCATCCATTTTCAAATCAACGTCAGCCCAACAATAAAAGGAAGGGGGGTAATGCCTGACCATGAAGTTCCCCAAACCTGGGAGGATTACCAACATGGGAAAAACACCAAATTAGCATTTGCAAAAAAGTTAATCATGGATTAAATCACGTCCTCTCCGTCCCTACCTGCGATTTTTATAGTAGTCGCTAGTCTTATTATAGAGGGAAACATGCCCCGATAAATGACCCAAGAACCACCCAATTTACTAGAGTCCTTCCAAGGCCCTCTTTACCATGACCCTTGCCAAATGGGAACGGTATTCACTATCGGCAAAATGGTCTGACATAACGGTTACCCCATCAACGGCATGTTGGGCCGCATTGGAGGCATTCCCCGAATAGGTTTCCTCAACCTTTGTGGCCCGGTAGGGTGTGTCAGCCACCCCAGTGATCCCCACCTTGGCCCCAGTACCATTACGTACCACGGCTACGCCTACAACCGCAAAGCGCGAAGCTGATTGGAAAAATTTAAGGTAGTTGCCATCGACCCCTTTGGGAAAGCGGACGGCCGTCACTAGTTCGTCATCGGTGAGTGCCGTTGTAAAGATTCCTTCAAAAAAATCAACGGCCGCGATGCTTCGTTTCCCGTTTTTGCCCTCTACATCTATGGTTGCATCACAGGCCAGGAGTACGGCCGGGTAATCTGCCGCTGGATCCGCATGTGCCAAACTCCCCCCAATGGTACCTCGATTGCGTACCTGCACATCCC
>JBFOLQ010000072.1:0-5362 GCA_040830145.1 Flavobacteriaceae bacterium
AAAGTACCACTGGGGCCCTACTTATCCTTCTCATGGTAGGTGCATTGGCGGGCACATGGCTCATTAGTGGTATTATAACGGGCATGATTTACTATGGGTTACAGATTCTGAACCCCACCCTTTTTTTTGCGGCCTGTGTGATTATTTTTGCTATTATTTCCATTGCCACGGGTAGTAGCTGGACCACGGCGGCCACAGTTGGGATAGCTCTTGTCGGCATAGGGGATGCATTGGGAATTTCTTTGGGCATGACCGCTGGGGCAGTGCTGTCTGGGGCCTATTTTGGGGATAAGATGTCTCCTCTGAGTGATACCACCAACCTGGCTCCTGCCATGGCGGGCGGTGAGCTCTTTGACCATATAAAATATATGTCCTTGACCACGGTCCCCACCATTTTGGTAACCTTGATCGTCTTTATTGTCATTGGCCTTACGATTGACACATCGGGATCGGCTGACACGGGGGAAATATTGGCTTCCATTGAGGCTTCCTTTACTATCAACGGCTGGTTGTTCATTGTTCCCATTGCCGTCATCCTCCTTATCATACGAAAGACCCCTCCCCTAGCGGCATTATTGATAGGGACCCTTTTGGGCGGACTCTTTGCCTTGCTATTTCAACCTGAAATCGTGGCAGGGATTACCGGTGCCAAGGAACTCACCTTTGAATCAGCCTATAAGGGCATATTGAATGCCATTACCTTGGAAACCTCCGTACCCTCCGAGAATAAAGCCCTGGCCGATTTGTTTTCCGCTAAGGGCATGAAAGGGATGTTGGGAACTATTTGGCTTATCGTCTGTGCCATGGTTTTTGGAGGCATTATGGATGGTATTGGGGCCCTTTCACGGATTACCAAGGCCCTATTGGGATTGGCCAAAAGTACTTTGGGGCTTTTTGCCAGTACCGTGGGCAGTTGCCTTGCCCTAAATATAACGGCCTCCGATCAGTATTTGGCCATTGTGGTTCCAGGAAAGATGTTCGCCAAGGCATATGAAGATCGCGGCCTGGCCCCTGAAAACCTAAGTAGAACCTTGGAGGATTCAGGGACGGTGACTTCTGTCCTAATACCCTGGAACACCTGTGGGGCTTACCATAGTGGTGTACTGGGTGTTGGCGTGGGGGAATACTTCATATATGCCATCTTTAATTGGATGAGTCCCTTTACCACACTGTTATTTGCGGCGTTCAGAATCAAGATCAAACAATTGGTCAAATAATACCCTCCCATTTTAAGAGCCTGTTTAAGATTTTGTGATTAGAATTGTTATAGATCATTTTTGGTGCAGGACGAGGCAAAATTTTTAAACATAGCTGTGGTCGCGGCTCAAAATTTTAACGAAATAGCGTCCCAAAAGGGGCGTAAGAAAACAATTGACAAAATCTTAAACAGGCTCTAAATTAATCAGAAGGCCGGGCCCTGGAAAATTTCTTTAAAATCCTTGGATGTAAATTCGCAAATATCAATGTTGAAGGATATGACCTGTTTATTTTTTTAAGCTTATTTTTTTTGATTTGTCAAAAAAAATGAGGGTATAATCAAAGCAAATACTGCGTTTTGTACACATAGTTTTTTCTAATGCCAGGTAATGGCAAATCCTTTTTTCCGGGCTTATTTTTGTTCTCTGTAGAACCTTAAAATAAAAAATGGAATGGCTCTTATAGGAAAAAAATTCCCAAGTCTAAACGTAAACGCAATGAATGAATTGGGTGACACTTTTACACTCAATATATTGGAGGAGGCCCAACAAAAAAACAAAAAGATAGTACTGTTTTGGTATCCCAAGGATTTCACCTTTGTATGCCCTACAGAGCTGCATGCCTTTCAGGAGGCCCTGGAGGAATTCGAAAAAAGGAATACACTGGTAATTGGGGCCTCATGTGATACCGCCGAGGTGCACTTTGCTTGGTTGAACACGGCCAAGGACAATGGCGGTATTGAAGGTGTCACATATCCCATTCTGGCCGATAGCAATAGAAATTTGGCCACCGTTCTAGGAATATTGGATGTGACCGAGGAACGGTATGATGAAGAATTGGAAGCGGTCTTGGTTGAGGGTGATAGCGTACCGTATAGGGCCACGTATCTCATAGATGAGGAAGGTACCGTCTTTCATGAAAGTATCAATCATATGCCTTTGGGGCGCAATGTGGGCGAATACCTGCGTTTGATCGATGCCTATGCCCATGTACAGGAAAAGGGTGAGGTTTGTCCGGCCAATTGGGAAGAGGGCAAAGAGGCCATGAATGCCAACCGCGAAGGTGTTGCCCAATATTTGGCGACCCATGTGAATTAAACCTTGTGAACAATGGGGATGTCTTAAGAATGTGGTGCCTGTCATGGGATGATTCTATCCCGGCACAATTTTTTGGACATCCCTTTTAATACGTTCAATCCCTAAATCATTACAAGTATGGTATTGGAACTAGAAAATGATAATCTACAGGACATCATTGCGGAAAATGAAAATGTTGTGGTACAGTTTTCAGCCGGTTGGTGTGGCAATTGTAGGATAATGAAGCCCAAGTTTAAACGGGAGGCGAACCAAAATGAAGATGTTACCTTTGTTTTGGTGGATGCAGAGAAATTTCCAGACTCGCGTAAAATGGCGCAAGTTGACAACCTTCCCACATTTGCGGCATACAAGGGAGGTGTTTTACGTAAGCAGGTGCAGACGAACAAATATGATATTTTAAAGGAATTGATTCGTGAAGTTGCCCCTAATTAAACAATTGACGACCTTTATGGAATCCAACGATGAAGATTACATTGTGGAGGCCATTGAGGTTTTGGAAGACCTAAGTGAATCCCCGGCCTTAAAGGATGGGGAGTTGGATGTTATTGGTGAGTTGATTTCAAATATGTACGGAGCCTTGGAGGTGCAGAAATCCATTCGCGGGGGACAGTCCCAAAAAGAGGCATTGAACGGCTTTATGCAACGCGTCTTGAAATCCATCGATTCCCAATAAACCAATGTGGTCAAAATAGTCAGCATATACAAGCACTGATTATTTTGATCGGTGAACCTGCCCTGGACTGGCAGCGGTTACATCTGATTTATGAAAATGATAGAATCAATTGATGGGATTGATAGTATGCAGCGGGACTTGGACCTAGGCCAAATAGTATCTTTGAATAACTTTAACTCTAAATAACATGGCAGAAGTAACCCTTAAGGGAAACGCAATACACACGATTGGGCAACTGCCCATTGTGGGCAGCAAGGCCCCCGATTTTAAATTGACCACCGGAGAGCTTGCCACAGCAGGACTTCAAGATTTTCTCGGTACGCGAATGGTGCTCAACATTTTTCCGAGTATTGATACGGGTACGTGTGCCCAATCCGTACGGCAATTCAATAAAGAGGCTGCAGGACTGGATGGCACCAAGGTACTGTGCATCTCCAAGGATTTGCCTTTTGCACAAGCGCGTTTTTGCGGTGCAGAGGGCATTGACAATGTGGTCATGCTATCAGATTTCAGGGATGGCAACTTTGGAAAGTCCTATGGATTGGAATTTATTGATGGACCTTTGGCCTCCCTTCACTCCCGGGCCGTGGTAGTTCTGGAAGCCGATGGTACCGTACTCTATACGGAGCAAGTGCCCGAAACTGTGGATGAGCCGAATTATAATGCCGCCCTTGCGGCTTTAAGGGATGCCTAAGGAGT
Source organism: Flavobacteriaceae bacterium (assembly GCA_040830145.1). Taxonomy (GTDB): domain Bacteria; phylum Bacteroidota; class Bacteroidia; order Flavobacteriales; family Flavobacteriaceae; genus JBFOLQ01. Next base: position 3,667 of record JBFOLQ010000072.1, read on the forward strand.
CGTTTTTCCGTAATCGGGTCAAAAGTGTTGGGTATGCCCTTAAGGGCGCTTGGTTGTTGGTTCGTACCGAGGCCAGTATCAAAATACAGGTGGTCCTGGCCCTTTTGGTCACCGCTGCGGGTTTTTACTTTGACCTTTCGAGCATGGAATGGATGGTACAACTCATAGCCATTGCCATGGTCATGGGTGTGGAGGGCGTCAATACGGCCATCGAGAAATTGGCAGATTACGTTCAGCCTGAGTATGACCCCAAAATAGGTTTTATCAAGGATGTTTCCGCAGGTGCGGTGATGATTGTGGCCATTATCGCCACCATAATGGGGCTTATCATTTATCTGCCCAAGATATTTTAAGATGGTATGACATCTAAATTTGTATTTTTGCCTTCGAAATTACTGTCGGGGCAAGAGTGTAATTAGTATCAAGCCTTGAACAGGCGATTTCGTACGGTTTTGGGAATTGATTTGGCCATGGCCGTTTGGGAGCACGCCCCAAAGCGAGATGGTTCCATGGGAACACGCGAAAACGAAGGAAGGAAATTTAAACAGGCTCTTAATGGCCAAAAAGGGAAAAAAGACTAGGTCTACACCCAAAAAAAAGGAAACCTCCTTAAAGAAGTCAAAGCAGAACAAGATTATCCTGGGCAGTCTCCTGATGCTGCTCAGTATAGCCCTGTTCTTTTCTTTTCTGTCCTTTTATTTTACATGGCAGGATGATCAGAGCCTGCTGACTGAATTTGCCGACCGCAACCAAGGAGCACAAAACCTACTGAATAAATTTGGGGCCAGTGCCAGCCACTTTTTTATGTACAAGGGCTTTGGACTGGCTAGCTTCATTTTCCCCATACTACTGTTCCTTACGGGCCTTACCCTGTTCTTAAGTCTTAAGGCAAGTGATCTTCTCAAGAAGTGGGTTTGGGGCTTGGTCTTCGTCATCTGGATTTCCATAGCCTTAGGCTTTTTTGCAGCTGAACAACCATTATGGGGGGGGCTTGTAGGATATGAAATGAACGATTTTCTTCAGGATTATACTGGAAAGATCGGGGTCTTTCTCCTTTTGCTCTTTGGTCTGATCATTATTATGGTACGACTTTTTGACCTGAGCCCTGATAAAATGGCAAGCTATATTGCCGAGAAACGAAAATCGATTTCCGCAGATTTTAAAAGCGATTCTGAGAGCAGGACGGATGGGGAAGCAACAGTAGTTGACTTGATGGACGATACGGATACGTCCTCAAAGATATTGGATACCTATACCCATAAGGATGAGATTCCACCTTTGGCGAAAAAAGAGGACAAGACCCCTAAGGATTTTACCATAACGGTGCCAAAGGAAAGTGAAAGTGTAGAGGAGCTGGAAATGGAGGTCGAGAATACCGTTTCAGAGGAAGAAACGGATGTTTTGGCACAAAAGCTGGTGGATGATTTTGGTGAATTTGACCCTACCCTAGAGCTTGGGAACTTCAAATTCCCTCCCTTGGAATTGTTGGATGACCATGGAGGGGCCAAGGGCATTACCATCAATCAGAAGGAACTGGAACAGAACAAGAACCGCATTGTGGAGACCTTGCGGAACTATAAGATTGGTATCGCCCAAATCAAAGCGACCATAGGTCCCACGGTAACCCTTTATGAGATTGTTCCCGAAGCGGGCGTACGTATATCAAAGATTAAGAATTTAGAGGATGATATCGCCC
>JBFOLQ010000073.1:0-3378 GCA_040830145.1 Flavobacteriaceae bacterium
CCAAACCTATAGTTGTATTCCCCATTGACCACTACAAAATCACCATACATCTCAAACTTTCCCAAAGTGTTGATTCGCAACAGTACCAAACCGGCTCCGGTACCCCTCAAGGTACTACCCGTTTTTCGGTCCGTGATAATCTCCAATTCCGCGTCTGGTGTAATATTCAGGTCAAAATCAAGCTCCAACCCCTCATATTCATCCAAGACCCTTTCTGATTCCAATTCAATCGTCTCCCCCTTTTCAACAAAATCGATAAAGGAATAGTCCCCAACAGTAGCTACATCACTAAGCGGTATCTTTAAAGAGGAGCCTTCCGCACTATCTCCGATGACCTTAATGGTAAGGGCATTGGTTGGGCCATAAATCCTTCCTTCCCCCCGTATAAAGGCCGTACCATAATAGAGGCTTTCTTCGGTAAATTCGGTATTGAGCACCAATAACCTATCCTCCTTGGTATCTACATGTAAATCCAGGTTCCAAACATCAAAATGATCGTGGGAAATGGTCCCGTTCAATGTCGCCTTGGTATTCATGGCCACATCTTTCACGGCAATCTTATCAAAATCAAAAGTTTGGCCATATAGGTTCACTCGTGAATAGGGCGCAAAGGCATAGTCAACATTCAATTCAGGTATGGACAGGCCCGCTTGATCCAAGGTCAATAAACCGGATATCTCTGGATTGGGGGCCTCTCCCCTTATTCTGGCACTCCCATTGACCAATCCCCTGATATTGGTGATAACCCCCTCGCCCAAGGGTGAAAAGGGTTCCAACCTAAAATTGGTGAGATTCGCCATTAAATCTGCCTCCGGAACCTCACCCCTATTATTGATCTTTCCAAAAACACCCAAGCTTTCCACCCCATTGTTGGTGATTTGGGTATTCACGGTAAACTCCGTTAGGTCCCGATTGCCCACAATGCCCATGGTAAGGTCTCCCAATCGCATGCCATTCACCGAAAAATCACTCACTCCCAAATTGGATGACGGTAAATAAATATTGTCTTTTTGTAGGATATTCAGGATACCATTTACCTCACCCTCCAAATGCAAGCTATCAATGGCCGGGGTAATCTTTTCAAGGGACACAATCTTAAATTGCAATTGCAGGTCCTTGTAGGTGGAGTCCGCCAATTGGCCCCGTAACCGAATCTGCTCCTCCACTTCGTTGTTCATCACTATTTCCTGGATGGTGATGCTGTCCAACGATTTATTGACAATGACCTTATTTCGGGAATCGCCATCCTTGTTCAGTATCCATTTGTTCCCCTTAAAGTTGACATCGGATGTCTTTAGCCCTATGACCGATTTGTTATCCTTGTTGAAGGTATGATAAAAGTTGAGATTGTAGCTGTCATTATATTCACTGCCCCCCTTGAATTCCGTCCTAAAAAACAGCGTATCCTTGAGAGTGGTATTGATCAGATTAAAGTCCTTTACATCATAATAGGGCGTTGAGAGGTCCCCTACGGACATGAAGGTATTGAACAATGGGTTCTTATTGTCAATCTGTAACTCAATGGCATCGGCCTGGGTACCATATGCCGCTATACTGGGTGATTTGAAACTGAGCTTAAAATCACCTTCATCTGCCACTATCTTTCCCCGTATAAAGGTATTGGGGTCAAATTTCACCTCTGGAAAAAAGACATCAACAATTTTGTTATAGATGTTGAAATTGAAATTGAGCCGTTGTCCCGACGAGATTTTATAAGGGCTATAATTGGTGTAGATGGTCCCTATGGAATTTTGCACCAAACGACCCAACTCACCCACCTTAAAATTCCCCGTCACAAAACCCGTAATAATATCAGGGGAATTGATTTGGATGGTTCTTAGGGAATCATTCTCAAAACTTGAGGTCACCTCAAAATCATTAAAATAATAGGTGTCATTCTTATTTTGGAAGCTGGTTCTCCTAAAACGGACTTCCCCCACAAGGTCATCCAACGTGTTTCCACTGGCGTCCATATCAATATGTCCCTTAAAAATGGAGACACTGTCATTGATAAAATTGAGCTTTTTCAAATCGGCATACGCCACATCGGCCACAAAATTGAAATTGTTTCGCTCCTCGGCAAAATCAACCAAGCCCTTAAAATCAAATTTCACGTTCTCATCATTGGCCATTAAGGAACCATCAAAGAGCTGGTCCTTAATGATGCCCGATACGTTTAGGTCCTCATAGGTATATCCATTGAACCCAATGGTGTATACCTTTCCAATCACCTCGGTATTGAGGCGTTCACGTACGAAACCATTTCCTTCCACATTGACATCCATGGTGGTTTTGCCCAATTTCTGATTATCCAATAACCTGGCAAGGTCAAAATCCATCAAGGAAACAAAGCCCTTATAGGTCACCTCATCGTTATCATCCACATTATTCAGTTGAAGGTCGGCGTAACTGGTTCCCAAGGCCGTGGCTATATTCACCTTCGCATTTACCGAGGTCTCGGTAACATCGGCATTCCCACGAACCGTAAACTGTCCAAATTTTGAAAGGGTCAATGGAAGGTTGGTCCCCAAAAGCCTGGGTAGGAGTCCACGTAATTCATAATAACTGGTGGTCACGTTGCGCATGTTGGCCCCCATAAAAAATGGCGCTTCGTCAGAAAAGAGATTCTTAAAATTGAATGTGCCTCGAATCCCTGTATCTTCCGTTTGCAGAAAATCAACATCTGCGACAAGGTCATTCAAGGTTCCTGAAAAGCCCGAAGCAAAGTCAAATACCTTTCCACTCCCAAACTCATCATAGTACAGATTGAGTTCATCAGAAGATACCGAGGCCTCATTAAATTGGGCCTGTAATTGCACTTTGTCCACAAAATCCGAAAAATCCTTGCGGTCGTACATGAATTTCAGCATACCCTTTACCCGGGATTTTGGGGTTTGGATCAAAAGGGAGTCAAACTGCATCCGTTCCTTGGAATACTGAAATCGGGTGTGCATCCGCTCCACAGGAATGCCCCTACTGCTCATAAATGCCATATTCTGGACATCCATGCCCACTTCTGGGCCCACAATTAGAAAATCATTCGCCGATATGGCCAATTTTCTAAAATCCAGTACTTTTTGGGTTTCAAGGTTTTCATCGATGTACTTAAAGCTTCCCGATTTTACGTTAATATTGGAGCTTGACAGATAGAAAGGTGGGGTTCCGGGGTCCCTAGGGGTACCATCATCCAACTTATCGATGAAAACATCCAGGTTGGTATCGGTTTCACCCATGTAGGTCTTTAGAATAAAATTAAGGTCGTCCACTTCAATGTCCCCAAACTCCAACCGCCCATCCCGTAAATTTTTTAGATTCAGGATGGAGGTGGAAAGCTCCCCAATGGAAAACAAGGTATCCTTTTTATAATCCTCCACATAG
>JBFOLQ010000074.1:0-13798 GCA_040830145.1 Flavobacteriaceae bacterium
GCCACGATCGCCTTGAGTTCGTCCATGGTGAATTGGGGGTTCTGTCCGTTCTTGGCCACACTCATAACCCCTCCCGTTGCCGTAATCTTGATGACGTCGGCCCCATTTTTATACCGTTGTCTTACCGCTTTTTTGGCATCCTCAGGTGAATTGACCACCCCTTCCTTGGGCCCCGGGTCCCCCATTAGGTCCCTCCGCATCCCATTGGTAGGGTCGGCATGCCCTCCCGTGGTACCAATGGCCTTCCCGGCCGTAAAGATTCGTGGGCCTATAACAACTCCCTTATTGATGGCTTTTCGAAGGGCAATGTTCACCCCACTCCCCCCAAGGTCACGAACCGTAGTAAAACCAGCCATTAGGGTACGCTTCGCATAAATCGTGGACTGAAAGGCCACGTCCACATCATTTTTGGTAAAGCGCTCCAAGTATCTTGTGGGACTGGATTCCCCCTCTATATGTACATGCATGTCTATAAAGCCAGGAAGCACAGTCTTGTTCCTAAGATCAACAACCACATCATCCCCACTCCCATTTTCATAGCCTTTTTCGATAGCCTTTATGGAGTTTCCAGAAACCACAATGGTCCGTTCAGGAATCATTTTCCCAGAGGCGGCATCAAATATCCTTCCACATTGCAAATAGGTGTCTTGGGCTTGTAAGGACAATATCCCCCCAAGAAGGGACAGAAACATTAGTGTTCTCATCTGACATGGATTAAAAATGGAAAGAAAGATACGTTTTTCCGCAATAATGCGGGGAGAAACCATTGCAATCTGGAAGTCTTACCCTGTATCGAAAGGTTATCCCCTAATTTTCTGTTCCCATTTCCAGGCTGAGGCCATGGCCTCGTCCAAGGTATGTTCGGCTTTCCAGCCCAGTACGGTATTGGCCTTGGTGGTATCGGCAAAGGCTTCCGTAATATCCCCAGCCCTGCGGCCCACCACCTTATAGTTCAGCTTCTTGCCCGAAACCCGTTCAAAACTCTGAATCGCCTCCAGGACCGAACTTCCCTTACCTGTCCCGACATTGAATACTTCGTAATTGGATTCATTTTCACCATCCAACAAACGCTTTAAGGCCACTACATGGGCCCGTGCCAGGTCCACCACATAAATATAATCCCGAATGGCCGTCCCATCCGGTGTTGGATAATCGTCCCCAAAGACTGAAAGTTGGTCTCGGAGACCCACTCCCGTTTGGGTAATAAAAGGCACTAGATTCTGGGGAACACCCACAGGCAGCTCCCCTATTTCAGTGCTTGGATGTGCTCCCATGGGATTAAAATAACGCAATGAAATGGCCCGTAGGGAAGGTATCACTTTACAGGTATCCCGGATAATCTCTTCCCCAATTTGTTTGGTATTACCGTAAGGTGATTCGGCTTCCTTGACCGGGGCATCCTCCGTTATGGGCATCTTATCGGCCTGGCCATACACTGTACAGGAGGAACTAAAGATAAAACCGGCGCCTTGCTTTTTGGAAAGCTCCTTCAGCAGATATACCAGGGTACCAATATTATTCTCGTAGTACAATAATGGCTTTTCCACACTTTCCCCCACTGCTTTGGAGGCCGCAAAATGAATGACCCCCCCAATATCACTGTGTCTCTGAAAAAAATCGGATACCTTTTCTTTCTCCTTGAGGTCCAATTTCTCAAAGATGGGCCTTTTACCGGTAATGGCAACAATACCATCCAGCACTTTCTCAGTTGAGTTGGAACAATCATCGATAATGACCGTCTCAAAACCCTCATTTTGTAATTCAACAACTGTATGGGAGCCTATAAATCCCAGCCCGCCTGTTACCAGTATCTTCATTCGTAAATATTAGTAGTTGATAATGAAGCACAAACCTATTATTATCGCAGTTTATCCATTAACAAACCCGATGACCGTCTGTGCAATATGGTTAATCTGTTCATCGTCCAATTCCGTATGCATGGGCAAAGACACCACTTCCTGTACCAATTGGTTCGTTACGGGGAAATCAGCTTCCTTATATCGCGTATCCGTATAGGCCTTTTGGCGGTGCAATGGGATGGGATAGTATACCCCACTGGGAATATTTCTTTCCTTTAAATGCTCAACCAGGGCATCCCTTTTTCCATTGGTGACACGAAGCGTATACTGATGGAACACATGGTGATTACCATCCGTATCCACTCCCTTATCCCTTCCTTTGACCATGGGGAGCACTATATGGGATTGTTCCCCAAACGCCTCATTGTATTTCAAGGCCGCTTCGCTTCGCCGGCGGCAATACGCATTCAAATGGGGCAATTTAGCACGCAACACGGCCGCCTGTATGGAGTCTAACCTGGAATTCACCCCAATTACATCATGGTGATAACGAACATACATCCCGTGGTTCACCATGCCCCTAAGGGTATGGGCCAAACTATCGTCATTGGTAAAGATGGCCCCGCCATCCCCATAACAACCCAGGTTTTTTGAGGGGAAAAAAGAGGTGGTTCCCACATGCCCTATGGTCCCGGCCTTTTTCTTGCTCCCATCCTTGCCAAAATAATCGGCCCCAATGGCCTGGGCGTTGTCCTCTATCACAAAAAGGCCATGTCTTTCGGCCAAGGCCATGATAGCATCTATATCAGCGCACTGTCCAAAAAGGTGCACTGGCACAATGGCCTTGGTATTGGGGGTAATGGCCCTTTCAATGGCCTCCAAGGAAATATTGAAGGTATCTGGTTCCACATCCACAAGCACCGGGGTAAGTCCCAATAGTGCAATGACCTCAACAGTGGCCGCAAATGTAAAATCAGCTGTAATGACCTCATCACCGGGCTGTAACCCCAATCCCATCATGGCTATTTGCAGTGCATCGGTACCGTTACCACAGGGAATCACATGTTTTACTCCCAAGTAGGTTTCCAGTTCCTTTTGAAAAGCCTTTACATGCGGTCCGTTGATAAAGGCCGATGACTCCAGTATTTCAGAAATGGACGCGTTCACCTCATCCTTGATTCCTTGGTACTGTCCGCCAAGGTCTACCATATGAATCTTCCTCATGCAATTGTGATTTAAATTGCCACAAAAGTACAAAAGGGCTCGTTTGTATTTAGGCTTGTTCCGTATTTTCGCATTTAAACCAATGCATTTGTGTTTGTTCTCTATCATTTCGTGGTTCATATAGGTTGGACCTTGATTCGGATTCTTTCGGGGTTTAATTCAAAACTGAGCCTTTTTGTCAAGGGTAGAAGGGTGGTTTTCCAAACCCTTGAAAAATCGATTTCAACGGAAGACAGGGTTATCTGGATGCATACGGCCTCCTTGGGTGAGTATGAACAGGGACTACCTGTTTTGGAGCGCCTAAAAGATGCGTTTCCCTCCCATAAACTCCTGCTCACCTTTTTTTCCCCCTCGGGCCATGAGGTCAAAAAAAATAGTAGTGCGGCCCATGTGGTCACGTATCTTCCTATGGATACCCCAAAAAATGTAAGACGGTTTTTGGATTTGGCCCATCCTGAATTGGCACTCTTTGTCAAGTACGAAATCTGGCCTGTTTTGGTTCGGGAGCTTTCCAATAGAAGCATTCCCAAAATCCTATTTTCGGCCATTTTCAACAAAAATCAAATTTACTTTAAATGGTATGGGGGCCTTATGAAAAAGACCCTTGCCACATTTGATCATATCTTTTTACAAGACGAAGCGTCCAAGAAACTACTGGAATCAATTGGGCTACATCAACTTTCAGTTAGTGGGGATACACGTTTTGATAGGGTATTGGAAATAATGGATCGGGACAACCAATTGAAATTCATGGAAGATTTCAAGGCCGACCACCTGTGCTTTGTGGCAGGCAGTACGTGGCCAGAGGATGAGAACATCCTAGTGGACCATATCAACAATAACCCTGGTGCCATGAAATATGTATTGGTGCCCCATGACATTAAGCCAGACCACATAACCAAATTAAAGAGAAAGCTTTTAGGGAACACCCTCCTTTACTCGGAGCTGGAAAATGCCAATGCCGCAAGTGCCCATATATTGATTCTCGATGCCGTTGGTTTATTGACCAAGGTATACAGCTATGCCGATATCGCCTATGTGGGAGGTGGTTTTGCCACCGGATTGCACAACACGCTGGAACCGGCCATTTTTGGAATTCCCATCATCATTGGACCCGCATATGGGGGATTTAGGGAAGCGGAAGATCTTGTAGGGAAAGGAGGAATCATTTCCATTGCCCAAAAAAGGGAATTTTCATCAGCCCTGGAAAAATTTGTACAAGACGGTGCCCTGAGGCAAGAGGTGGGCAACGTAAACAAAATGTACGTTTGGGAAAACAAAGGGGCAAGCCTACAGATAATGGCCCATATCCGCACTTTATTGGAGTAATCCGAAAGCCCCCATTAGAGGTCTTTAATGCCACCCCACCTTTCATCAAAAAAGTGTATTACGTGTGCATTTTTGAACTTTTACCGATAAAATGGCATATATAATGGAATAAAATCATTGATTTACTTATATTTAAGAAATTAATCGATTATGGTACAAGAGGAAATTACATTTGGTACAAGGGTACTGAACGGCTTCTTGAGTGTAATGGTAGTGGTCCTGGTCAGTATACTTCTGGCTGTGGTTGTCTGCCTTATACTTGCGGCCTTCGGTTTCTTTTAACCAAAGATATGTTTCCCCAATACCATTGCCCTAACCGCTTGCTACAATATTGCCCTTCCACGTATGGAGGGGTTTTTTGTTTCCCAAATTTTGAAAGGCCTTGGTAATGCAAGGAAAAGGGAAAACAGGGCAAACTATCGTCAAGCACTCTTTGGTAAGGGCGTGGTACCCGGACCTTGGTACGGGAATCCTTGATCACACTGTTCAATACCGCCAATCTCCTGTAAAACCTCATTGTATTCATTCCTTCAGCAACTGATTGGTTCAGTGCGTTAAACACACTATCCATCTCCATGGGGCTGGTATAGGTATAAAGCCCAGGATGGTTTGATTTCAGTTCCCTTTCCAGAACTCGGATATCTTCGTGCAACTGTGCTACCGAGAACATTTTGGTAAGATCATTTATCTGTTGCGCCTGACAACCCATGATCCCGAAAAAAATAAGGGCGGTTACTTTTAAAGCAATTGTTTTCAACATCAATACTTTTTAAATGCCACGCCACACCTAATCAACTCCCTAGGCCCAGCACAAAAAATTCAGTGCCCCCATTGTTTATGGCAAAATGCCGTTCTTCATATTGCGCCCTGCTGAACAAACAATCTCCATTGCACTATTCCATTCCTTTTACATTTTTCAGGAAGTTGGAAGTTTCTTTCAGATATAATTGTGGCTGTTCAACAAATATTTGGTGCCCTGCGTTTGGAATTATCTTAAGCCGACTGTTTGCATAGATTTCCAAATATTCAGAGGTAAAACCCCATTCCACATTATCACATTGACCTTTCAATATCAGTACAGGTATTTCCAATTTTGATAGCTTTTCCCTTGGATCTGCAACATGCCCAAAGCTCTTATTGGTCATAATGGAACTATACCCTCCCGCACCTCCTTACTCTTTCCATACTTTGGCACTATCGCATACCATTCCTTTGGTAAAGGTCATCGCCATTCTGGTAAAAAAAGCATCTATTTCCCCATCACCTGCCAATTTCTTACCCAACACATTGGCGTAAAGGACCGTTCCGATAAAACGTGGGGATAACGCAATACTGTTCGCCTCCGAATTTGGATCATAAGGCCTTATTAATTGCAAGGAATCTGGCACGGGCAGTGATGACCTTGTCTCTTTTTCAGGTTTTAAGCTTCCAGGACAGCTAAAGACCATTGCATTGACCCTTTCGGGATTATGGGCCGCATATGTTGACGCCAAAACAGCTCCCCAGGAATGACCAACCAGATTTACTTTTTTGGAATCGATTTTGTTAATAATCCCCTGTAAATCGGCTATATGTCTGGAAACAGAATATTCCGCAATGTTTTCCAATCTTTTGGATAATCCGCTCCCTATTTGATCGTACAAATACACATCAAACCCTAGTTCTGTAAGTGGTTTAAGCACTTTTATGTTTTCAGAATAAACATAGCCCCCAGGTCCCCCATGAAGATAAATCACCGGATATGCGCCCATGTCATCACAGGAAGTAAGATGCGTATAGGCAATACGGGAACCCGTAGACAGCTGCCAATACTTAGTAGATTCCCTTGGTGTCATATGGGGGGCCTCATATTGTACGGGCGTGTACATGCCCATCACAAAATAACCTATCACCAACAGTAGAAATATACCCAGTATTTTAAGGGTCTTCTTCATATATCATTTTATGTACTTGGCATATCTTTTCAATACGGCCCAAATGCTCATTGATTCTGCATTACTATACATGGATTCCCTGGGCATTATGTTGCACATATAGGTAAAGCCCAAGTGGGTCGTTGGGTCAAAATACATAAAGGCATTGACGCCATAGTCGCCACCACTATGTCCCATTACACCACTTCTCGCATATTCCCAAAATATGCCATCCTTCCGGCCTTTGAAGTCCCCCGTTGGTTGCTCATGTTGTACTTTCATCATTTCCTTCAAAGGGTTATTGCCTTCCGAAGCATAGGCTTTAATGAACCCTAATAAATACTTGCCCAAATCTGACACATTCATATACATCTCTCCATCAGGATAGGTTATTATTGTTCTTTTGGGCAGGGGGTTTCCTTTGCTATCATATTGTGTCGCCAGTGCAAACTTACCATCCACGTTTCCAAACCATACGGCACTTTCCAGATGTAGGGGATTGAGAATGTTCTTTTGCACAAATTCTTTATAGGGTTCCCCACTTACCAATTCTACAATATAGGCTGCCAAGGAAGCACCTGTGTTGGAGTAGTACCAGTCTTTCCCAGGCTCTACCTTGAAAAAGTTCTTCTTTTTATAGTCCCTTCCCGTAGTGGATAAATGTCCTTCCAAAAATTCTGGGAGGGTGATTCTTGGGTTATCCTTTGCACGATGCAACTCCTTAACAAAATGCTTATGATAACTGTATTTGTCCGAAGCCCCTTCTTCAAGTAGTATATACGCCTTATAATAAAATCCCTTTTCATTAATACTGGATGTGTGCGTTGCCAAATGCCGAATGGTAATGGGCTTCTTGGGGAAATAAGGATTGATCACCTTGAATGGTAAAATCCCATTTATGGGAGTGTCCAGATCAAGCTTTCCCTGTTCCACCAACTTCATAAGTGACAGCCCAATGAAGGTTTTGGAGATGGAGGCTATATTTTGGACCGTTTTAACGGTATAAGGGACTTTTTCCAAAAGCTTGGCATATCCCATCGCATTTTGATACAACAATTTCTCGGCATTTAAGATACTTACTCCAAAACCAGGAATATGATTACGCTCGTATAGGGTTGTAAGTACTTTATCTAGATGGGATTCAACAGCGGTATTGATACTGACAAGTTTGATTTCATAGCTGCCTTTTCTGATTTTCTTCTCCTCTCCAAGTGGGCTCACCTTAATTTCATACAAACCCTCTGTAGGTGCATCCACTAGAATTATCTCATTGCCATCACTGCCATTTGGCGAGTCAAATTCCTCAATCTTATCGCCTTCGGGAGTGTATGTGGTAATTTTTAGGTCAATGCCAATTTGTTTTAAATCTATTAATGCAAATTGGCTTTTATCCAATCTCAATGCGTAACTGTCGGAATCGCCCAAGCGTATGGACCTCGATATTTTTTTTCCAACCTCCAATCCAGTGGTATTGTGTTGGGACAGGGACCAGTGATACCCACTGACCAAAAACAGTATTAAAAGTGCTGTTGTTTTCATCTCTACGTGTTTATTTTTCATTGAATGGCGTGCATTGTCTTGAACTGGTAATCAAAACAATCTGGTCTATATGTATTTATCCCATTGTGAACACTCAAAAAGGATGGTAATAACAAGTAGTTTTTCATCCGTTTACCTTCTTTATCCCCAAATGGCAGCCCATCTCACTCAAACAATAATTCCACCATTTCATTCCTAAAGAGTTCCTTCCCAACTGATTTAAGGGATTCCCCACTGCCATTGTACATAAAAACAATACTACTTTGGCTTTCTGGGAAATACCACATTCTTGCCCTTCGCCCATTGTATCCCCCATTATGGCCGTATGCCCTGCCATATTGGGTCTCAAGTTCAAACCACCCTAAACCAATACCCTTAATTCCCTTAACCTTATTCCCATCCCCAAAATCAAAGTTATCGGGGTCATCAAAGGGTATGTTTTCCAAGGTGGTTGCCAAATGGATCGTTTCGGTGAGATATAAGGTATTTCCATCCAGTGAGGCCTTCAGAAAGGTATGAAGATCCCTTACCGTGGATGAGGCGCCCCCGGCCATGGAATGGGTCACATATGTATGGTCCGTAATATCCAAGAAATGGCCATTCCCTGACTCATCATAATATCCCCGTACCAGATTGGACGGCTTTTCCCCGTTTTGATCAAAATGGGAGGCCGTCATGGCCAAAGGGTCAAAAATCATATCTTGATATAGCTGTGTTCCCGTCTTATGCGTGATGCGCTCGGCAATAAGACCCAACAACGTATAGTTGGTATTGGAATATTTTACTTTGGTCCCTGGCCTAAAATCCGCAGATTCCCCATAGACATATGCGATATCCTCCAACGCCGTAAATACCCTTTTGGGATTATCAAAATAATCCAGACTGTATTGCAAATCAAGAAAATCTGGTATCCCACTACTGTGGTTCAGTAAATGTTTGATGGTACAATCCCTACCGTTGGGCAATCTATTGATGATGTCATCGTCCAAATATTTGGAAATGGGGTCTTCAAATTGCAACCCCCCTGCCTCATATAGTTGGAATATTAGGGAGGCCGTGAACATTTTGGTGATGCTCCCTATTTTATGAAGGCTGCACGATTTCATATCAATGTCGCCCGGAATGTTCGCCACCCCTGCCGCCCCGGCCCAAATACCTTCCGGTGTTTCCAATACCATGGATATGCCCGGTAAGCCCTGCTCCACTTTTTCCGCTAGAAAAGTTTGGAACTTATCCGCATTGGGATGGGTGTTGTCAATTGTGGAGCTACAGTTGTACAACTGTGGTTCCATCGGGGAATCGGGATTGGGGGAGCATTGCACCAAGACAATCCCCAATCCCATTAAAAATAGACATGTCGCTACTCTCATGAATCTCCGTTTTCTAATTGAATGAATAAACAACCCCAAAGGACAACATGGTATGAAGGGTCAAGGGAATAGCGGCCTTTGGGGCATAAGGTGCCAAACTGAACGTCTCGTATCGAACAAATGTGGTAATGGGGACATCCAGCCAATTCTCTAAATGCAGGCCTCCCCCAAAGCCCAGGGATGGCATAAAATGGGGTTTCCCCCAATGCGCCCTTTGTTGGTATTTGCCATTTTTCAATCTATAGGTTGCCTGGGTGGGAAACGAATGGGCATACCCCACCCCCGGAATGGCATGTATGTCGATTATGCCTGCAAACCGAAGTTCAAACTTAGGTTTCCAAGTGATAAAAAAAGCTTGGTTAAAGTCTTCATGGAAATAATACCCTCCCTGAAAGATATGGGTAAATTGATACATTCCAGAACGTGATCTGGACCATTCATACGAGACCGTTGCCCCCAAATGGGCCGGACTATTGTCAGGCTCGCTGAAGGGAAGTGCAACATGTTCATTAAAAACCGAGATTCCTATGGCCTTGGAGCGTTTTCCCGTTTTTTCTTCTTGTGCCACTCCCCATAACGGAAAGCATAGTATCATCAAAAAAACATATGTAGACGTTCCCATTCGCATTTTAGTTCCATTGATGTTCCTTCAACGCCTTCCATACCCGAATCAACGATTTCAATAATTCCTTATCCTCATCGGCACTGACATTGGTCATTATAAAAGCTGCAACATTCCTTTTGGGGTTAATGGCACAGAGGCTGACAATTCCCGGATCTCCCCCACTATGATTGAGCACCCCATTTTCATTGATGCCCCAAAAAACACCACTTGATTCCTTACCGAAGGATACCCGAGTAAACATCTCGGCATATGACTCCCTAGACAGGATGGTCCCATTGCCTTTTGCGCCATTCAACATTTCCATCAAATACTTTCCAAAATCGGTTGTGTTGGTTAGTAACCCTCCATCCGCGGTAGTGATCAAATGGTAATCAGGCACCAGTATATCGTCCGGCAAATACCGTTTTGCAAACAAGTCCCTATTGGCATCGGTTAGGGCCCAACTGGTCGTGTTCATTTGCAAGGGTTGAAAAATATGTTGCCCAGTAAACTCAAAGAAGTCCGTCCCTGTGGCTTCTTCAACCACATAGGCTGCCAGTGCGGCTGCAATATTACTATAGTGATACTGACGACCTGGGGCTTTTTTGGTAAAATTTCTTTTGGTATACCATTTCCCATTCTGGGACAGCACATTCCTAAGAAATTCTGCCGTGGGCATGTCCTCATTGCGGCTCATTTGGGAAATATACTTTTGGACATCCTTGGGAAGTTCAGGATATTCCGTTTCAGGATTGTTCAATACATAGGCTTTGGAATAGGACCCTCGATCTGAAATACCTGAAGTATGTTGGGTCAAGTGGCGTATTGTAATGGGGGTATTGGGAAATCGTGGGTGGACTACCTGAAATGGCAAATAGTCATTGATGGGGTCATCCAAATCCAACTTCCCCAGTTCCTCTGCCCTCATCACTGCAGCGGCAATAAATGTCTTTGAGATTGACCCAATATTTTGAACTGTTCTATCCGTATAAGGTTGTTGTGCCCCCATATCCGCAAAACCCAAGGCATTTTGGAGCAACACCCCTGAATCATTTACTACGATCATTGCCAAACCCGGCAAATCAGATTCCTCAAAAATTCCACTCAGTGTTTCATTGAGCCCATCTAACCCGTCTTTTGGGTCACTGGCCTGTCCCAAGGAACCCAAAGGACCCAATTGCATTAAAACGGCCATACAAAACACAGCCCATTTGTTGTTGTCCATACGTATCATTCTATTGTATTGGTTAATATTCAACGGTTACATTAAATCCAAGGCTTCCTATGGGAGCGGCCTCCCACGAAGACTGACTGACCTTTCGCAAAACCAACTTCCCCCCCAAAATGCTAGCGGGAAAACGCAATAATTTGCCTTTGTCCCCTTCAATCCATTCAAGTGTCACAAAGAAGTCATCCTCAACCACAATATCATAGGGGGCCAAATCAATATCCAAGATGCCATAATGAATGTCCTTGCTTGATATAATGATGTTCTCGTTCAATAGGTTGTTATGGGGCATCCCATCCTTGATGTCATAAAAGTTCAACCGAAACTTGAACGATGCATATTCCTTTGTCAACACCTTTGTATTAAACCTTTTAATGATGGTCGGGGCTCTCTTGATCTTTATCTTAATGCCTATCTCACTCCCCAATTCCTCTGAGGGTGCTTCCACCAAGTTCTTCTTGGATTTAGAGGTGTTTCCCAATACCTTGATCTTCCGCTTTTCAGGAGTGACCACTACTTCAGACAATTCCTCAAACCGCTCCTCCATGTAGAGGGTGCCCTTGTGATTCAGTCCCTGTATGAAATCACGCACCAAGTACGTCTGATGTTGGTATCCTATCATGGAAATGCGAATGGAATCGGCCTCATTTTCCCGATACAGTACCAATTCAAACATTCCATCTTCATCACTGACAGTACCCATACTTTTTCCCAAAACACCGATATTCACGTAGGGCAACGGTTGTTCATCAACGGCAGACCGTACTTGCCCCTTCACATGTACCTGTGCTTGGATACCGACGGAAATAAAAAACCCTAGAATGGCAATGATACTTCCAAGTTTCCTCGGGAAATACATATGTAATCGCTTCCCTTTATTCATGGACCTTCAATCGTAGTGTTTTTGTATAGATATCCCCATCGGTATCAGTAAGGGTCACATGGATTTCCCGGGACACATCAGCATATATGGTGTCCACTTGAAAAGTCTGATTGATTTCCCACCGCTCATTACGGGAGTTGTTCACAAACTCTTGATCCACACCAATGGCAGGAATAAGTACATCAATGGACGAAATACCGTCGTAATCCTCCCCAATGATCTTAAGGGTCAAATATCCCCCCTCAGAAATGGAACCATCCTTATGGTTTCCATTTACACGCACGGAAAGTTTACTGTTATAGCCCTCTGATCCGAAAGAGGTCTCTATGGTACAGGCACCAAGAAGTGCCAAGCTCACCAAATAGGCCGTTACAATGCTTTTCTTCATTCTCGATTTTTTTTACAAATGAAGAATACAATACAGCACCAAACGCCCCAATGCTTCCATTGGGACCTATTTTCACCTTATTCTCTTATGTTATCAAAACCGGTTTTCAGAAAAATTAAAGACAAGATGTTTTTATGTAGCTTCTTGGGTTCCAAAAAACCTCCAGATATAAAATTGGCGGAACTCATGTCCAAAAACACTACATTCATACTATTCACGGGTATGTTTTAGCATTCTTTTTCATATGAACAAACTTATGTTACATGGTTGATTTATGGCTTTGTACAAAGTCAAGCCTAAATCAAAAAGACATAAGATACGAGGTGTAGGACATATGACGCAAAACATGCCTATCTTCTATCCTTTTGACTCTCCATATCCATCCCCTTTTGTGACAGGCCTGCCTTGGTCGGGGCAGATTCCCCTAACATAAATTTGCGTCGTAATGAGGGCTTCATGGGCACTGTTATGGCCAAAATGAACAACAGCAAACAAAAAGCAATGAAACTATCCCCAATTACAGAATACAGGGTGCGAACTCCTTTGGTAGGTAATTGTGTGATCAATACTTTACCACTATCGGTAAAATGATTCATTTCACTGAGTAACTTTCCTGTATAATCTGTACCTATTGATAGCCCTAAACTGGTTTGACGAATTAAATTAAAACCCCGTTCAATGGCTCTAAATTTTGCCATATTGGTATGTAATTGGCCAATTTCTTTATAGTCATTACTTGGTGCCAACAGAATATCAGTACCGTTCGCATCCTTTAAGTAATTTGGAAAATCCAAATCAAAACAGATTGCCCCGGCAATAGTTCCATATTCAGTTTCTATTTTTTGTATTCCGGTCATTTTATTATTACTAATTGGGGCCTCTGCACCAGGCACTGAAATACCTTTCCAATAATCAATGACCTTTTTTCCATCTTCATCAAACAAAACAAACTTATTTTCAAGAAACCTGTCATTTTTTGGGTCAATAACAGCAATCCCCATACCTAAATAAATATTTAGTTTTGAAGCTATTTGGCCTGCTTTTTCATACAATTCATTTTCGTCTTCTTTTAGTATTACTCCATTGCCCTCTGCCCAAAAAACTATTTTTGCCCCAGCTTCAGCCTCTTTGATACTTCTATCAAATAGATTTTGATTTAACCTTGAAGCCTTTTTTCTAGTTTCAATTTTAACCCCATTTTCAGTTTCCCCATTATTTAACCCCTGAATATCAACCAAAAATTTAAGGCTATCCAGTGCCGAAATGGAAGCGATTCGAATAGTTTTGGAAGTGGGTTTTTGAAATTGTACTCGATAACCACCATATAGTAATGTCATACCCAAGACCAGGCTATACACAACAACTCCCTTTTTTACATTTTTCCATTCATTCCTTTGCTCATAAACCCAATTGCAAACAGAGGCAAACCAAGTAATTAAAAACGTTATATAACCTAATCCAAAAACAGAAATGGATTGCAGTAAAATACGCTGTGATTGTTGGGTGTACGCAAGGTGCCAC
>JBFOLQ010000075.1:0-4019 GCA_040830145.1 Flavobacteriaceae bacterium
AAGAATGCACAACCTATTTTAATGTTGGCAATGGTAGCTATTTTATGGTCGTGTAACCAAAAGAAGGAGAAAAATGCGGCAGGGTCGGAGCTGGACATATCCCATGTGATGTACCATGGAGGCAACATCATTACCATGGAAGGGGATACCCCTGCATATGTGGAGGCTGTTGTGGCCGAGGGCGGGAAAATCCGTTTTGTGGGGCCGGAGAAGGATGCACTCCAAAAATATGGGGACCAAATAAAAAAGGTAGATCTTCAGGGCGCTACCATGCTCCCAGGTTTTTTGGATGGACACGGACATATATACAATGTTGGATTCACTTCCCTATGTGCAAACCTTTTGCCACCCCCTGATGGTCCCGGTGCCAATTTTGAGGGTATTGTGGAAACTTTGAATGCCTGGAAAGCAACGGACAATGGAAAACGTATCATCCATAAAATGGGATGGATCATAGGGAATGGCTATGACGATTCCCAATTGACCGAAAAAAACCATCCCACCAAGGAAGTGCTTGATAAGGTCTCTACAGAATTACCGGTGCTGATAATGCACCAATCCGGCCATTTGGCCTCTGTAAACTCAAAAGCCCTTGAAATGGCGGGGTACAAAAAGGGTTCCCAGGTAGAAGGTGGGGTTATCCGGACGGACAGGGATGGAAATCCGACCGGGGTTCTTGAGGAAGCGGCTTTTTTTAATATGTTCCTGCCCGTGATTGCCCAAAAGACTGATGAAGAACTACAATTGCTCAATATACGGAAAGGGCAGGAAGCCTACGCCCGAAATGGGTATTTAACGGCGCAAGATGGCCGAAGTACCAGCGATGCCACCACTGCCTTTGCCAAGGCAGCAAGGGAGCAACAATTCTTTATCGATGTTGTTTCCTATCCAGATATTGTTTGGAACAAGGAGGCGGTGGTCCCTGAGTTTTACTATCCGGACCATTCCTATACAAACCACTATCGTATTGGGGGTGTGAAATTAACCTTGGATGGATCCCCCCAGGGGAAGACCGCGTGGTTATCAAAATGCTATCATGTGAATCCAGTGGGGCGTGAGGGATGTTATAAAGGGTATCCCATTATGACCGATGAAGAGGCCATTCAACACGTAACCACTGCCTTTAAGAACCGATGGCAGATACTCTGCCATACCAATGGGGATGCGGCCATAGCTCAATATATCAAGGCAGTGGATGCCGCCATGGAAACCCATGCATACGAAGACCATAGATCTGTAATGATCCATGGTCAAACCTTGCGAAAAGACCAAATCCCAGCTGTGGCACGCCTGCAAATATTCCCTTCCCTATTTCCCATGCATACCTTTTATTGGGGAGATTGGCATAGGGAGTCCGTTTTGGGGGAAGCACGGGCCCACTATATTTCTCCGTGTAGGGATGTGGTAGATGCAGGCCTAACGATAACCTCGCACCACGATGCTCCCGTGACATTCCCAAATTCCATGCGGGTACTTGATGCTACGGTAAACCGCGTTACCAGATCTGGTCAAATACTGGGTTCTAACCAGAAACTCACCCCTTATGAAGGGCTAAAAACATTGACAGAGTGGGCCGCAATACAATATTTTGAAGAAGACTCAAAAGGGACGCTCACTGTGGGAAAATTGGCTGATTTTGTTATTTTGGACAAAAATCCCTTGACGGCAAATCCCATGGAAATTCACGATATTAAGGTCCTGGAATCCATAAAAGAGGGAAGTACCGTATTCAAAAATGATATGGCCAATACGTATTGACATCGACCCTACCACCATTTTTCCGGTATTGGTGGCCCTTTATTACGTGGTCATCGTCGCCGTTTGCATCAAAATAATCATAGATACCACCAATACCACAAAGGCATTGGCCTATCTGTTTCTAGTGGTTTTTCTCCCTTTTGTGGGCATGGCCCTATACTTTTCAATCGGCATCAATTATCGGAAAAGAAGAATGTTCAAGAAAAAATTGGGCAGTGACACCATGGATCATGGAACATTGGAGACCAGGATCAGGGCCTTCTCCGGGGACATTCTAAAAAAACACAGGCACTCCTTTGCCCATTACCATCAATTGGCCTCCATAATTTTTCCTTCAGCCGGCATAATTACTGCCAATAACCATGTACGCCTCTTAAAAAATGGGGAAACCAAATATCCTGAGGTGCTGGAGACCTTGCAGCACGCCCAACATCATATTCATATGGAATATTATATCTATGAAAATGACACCATAGGAAATGAGATTGCGAATGTGTTGATGGAAAAGGCAAAGGCCGGAATAGCGGTTCGCTTTATCTACGATGATTTTGGGAGTAAGAACATTCGAAAAAATCTGGTCAAACGGCTTCGGGAATCAGGCGTGGAAACAGCCCCATTCTACAAGATCAAGTTGGTGGCCCTGGCCAATAGATTGAACTATAGAAACCATAGAAAAATAATAGTGGTAGATGGTACCATAGGCTTTGTGGGGGGTATCAATGTCTCAGATAAATATATAAATGCGCGCCCTTATAACACAGGCAACCACCTATTCTGGCGTGATACCCATTTACGGATTGAGGGACAGGCCGTGGTAAACCTACAACATATCTTCCTGACCGATTGGAACTTCTGCGCAAGGGATACCCTAAAACTGTCCAAAATGTATTTCCCCACATTGACCACCAAGGACGCTTATGGAAATCAGTTGGTTCAAATCTCCGTAAGTGGTCCGGACTCCACTTACCCCAACATTATGTACGCTCTGATCCAAGCCATTTTATTGTCAAAGAAGGAAATCTTGATCACCACCCCCTATTTCATCCCTGAAAAATCGTATACAGATGCCCTGATGATAGCCGCCCTGAGTGGAGTATCCGTCAAAATAATGGTACCGGGCATATCGGATTCAGTGTTGGTAAATGCCGCTGCAAACTCATACTATGAAGGTCTACTGGACGCCGGAGTGAAAATATACAAATACCAAAAAGGGTTTGTACATGCAAAAACGATGGTCTGTGATGGTTTGGTTTCTTTTGTGGGAACCGCCAATTTGGACAATAGAAGCTTTGATTTAAATTTTGAGGTAAATGCCATTGTATATGATGCCGAATTGGCTAGCCAATTGCGACAGGACTTTTTGGAGGATGTTGGGGACGCCCTGGAAATTATGGTTGAAGATTGGAAAAACAGGCCCTATACGACCCAAATCCTGGAGCGAACCGCTAGGTTGCTCTCTCCCTTATTATAAAAAAATGGATTCAGTGCTGAGTCTCCCATGTCCATAAAAAAACCCCGCCAAGAAAGCGGGGTGTCCAATCAACTTTAGTGGTTATTGAAAAAGACACTATAAAAATACGTCGCCGTTTTGGGACAAATGATCCACCAACGTCCACAGGACCAGATGATAAGGCGAAATGCACGAAAGGTTCGATAAGGAAGATAGGGATTCCCTGTTTATATAGGCTTGATTGACAATGTTATATGGATTTTTCCATCAATGGGCCATCCCTTAAATTGGATGGTCATTGACGGAAAACAACAGAAGTGGAAAATGAGGTCAAGTTTTTTGCAGTATACTGTATATGATTCCAAACCTAATTCTTCACGGTATGGAACAGATATAAGATGATGATATTACACGGGTTGATAAAGGGTAATTGGGTATTTTCTGTTTTGGTATATTTTTTTGGTTTTCAATGCCCCTATAACTGGTTTGGGAAATATAGATGAAAGGAAGTTCCTTCCCCAACAGTACTTTCCACCTCTATCTTTCCTTTCATCAATTCAATTTGATATTTTACCAAGTAGAGTCCCATACCTCGAGTACTGGAATTGTCCGTGCCTGTGCGGTAAGGTGTGAAGATTTGATCTTTATATTTATCCAAATCAATGCCAATACCATTATCCTCAATTTTGACTATGGTAAAAAACCGTTGTTTTTTGGCACTAATGACAATAACTGGATTTTTATCCTGCTTCCTGAACTTTATGGCATTGGAAAAGAGGTTGTTCAATATACTTTCCAAGTAAATGGGCAG
>JBFOLQ010000076.1:0-6650 GCA_040830145.1 Flavobacteriaceae bacterium
ATACGGTGCCACCCCACAAGAGGGTTCCGCAAATTCCTTCCCGCCATCACCGGAACACAATACCCCTGCGACTCCCGCTACCGCCACTGTGAGCTCAGCCCTAGGGCCGGCAATGGTCACGGTCGTCTCCTGCGGACAGTTCGGGAAACTGGATTGTGTTGCCACGACCCTGTAGGTCCCCTGTCTCAGAAGAATTTCGGAAGTTGCCTCAATACTGTTATGGGTCCCCTGCTTATACCTTGTATCATCAGAGGTATCCTGCAACGTACCGTTCACATCAAAAATCTCCCACTCAAATCCACCATTGTATGCCGTATTCAACAATCCAATGGTTATGGCCCCTGTTTCCGTTTCAAAGCATTGGGAATCCCGCAACTTGGCCACATCAATGTCAAACTGAACGGGATCTTCCACTTCATGGGAAATGCTAGTGGTACAACCCGTGGCCGTATTGGTGACCTCAAAGACATGGACACCTATGCCCAAATCCGCAAACACACCCGTTGTATTGGTGGCGGCGGTCCCTACATGGGTAAATTCATAGTTGTGCGTGGTATCCGTGGAGTCCGATAGGGATCCATGGGCTGTAATGGTCCCGTCCTCACCTGAGGTGGCACAGGAAATCTGTTCATCCACTTCCAAGGTGGGTTCCTGCAACTCATCAAATGCGGCTATCGTTTTGGACGTACTTCCCATACACCCCTTATCATCATAGACATTTATAGTATAGGTACCTCCCTCAACGTCTGTTACGACCAAGGTGGCACTTGACCCATCCTGAATGGATATATTGTCCTTTATGAACTCAAACCTAACGTAAGTACCCGAGCCTCCCGTAATACCACTGGTATTCACCACTAGTTCAGGATTCACTTTTTCATTACCCGACGTACAGGTAAAATCGGCATCTGCAGGTGTTGGTACTGCAATGGCATCTGGCTCGGTAATCTCAATATCAGCTATTACCGCAGTACATTCATTGGTGCCCGTAGCAGTAATCTCATACGTCCCTGCCGGCAAGTTCACAAATGAGTTAGAGGCCGTGTCAAAGGCTACACCGGTCGGTTGGGGGTCAATGGCATATGACAGTGGTGTAATGCCGCTGCTTGTCCATGTCAACAAGATACTTCCATTATTGCCCCCATTACAGGTAACATTGTTTTTCTCGAAATCAAATTCAGGCAAGACCTTAGCCGCGACCTCCACTTGGAAAGAACGCTTGCACTCTGGGCTGGCCGTATCGGTATCATACACTGTAACATGATAGGACCCTGCCACGGAAGCCCCTGTCCAAACCACTTCATCAGACCCACCAAAACCAGTCCTTGCTTGGTCCGTAGTCCCTGGACCATCAATTTGATATGCATAGGTACCAGATCCATTGGAAACGGAAATAGTTATTTCAGCATTGGGGGAAGTTGAGCAATCGAATAATTTGCTGACAGTGGCACGGGCCTCAAGAATGGGATATACCTCCACATCCTCCGTAGCCGTACAACCATTGCCATCAATCACCTTCACTGTATACGTACCTGTGGCAAGATTTTCAAATACATTGCTGTTTTGATAGTTTTCCCCATCATCAATGGAATACCTATACGTGCCACTACCACCTGATACATTCACTGTGGCAGAGGTGGGCACTTCGCAATTATCTATGGACACAGAGGTGATTTCAGGATTTTGGGCAACGTCTAAATCTACCGTTCCCAAGGTGGCCGTACAGCCATATTGGTCGGTCACCGAAACACTTACCGTTATGCTCGTTTCCGTTGGATCCGTAAGATTGGCCAATGGTACTGCCACTGGATTGTCAGTAGTTTCAATGGATGCCGTAAAGTCCGTACTGGTCAACGTATAGGTGAACGTACCCCCGCCACCATCAATATCCTTGATCCTTACCAGACCTGGTGCCGCACACGTGATATCGGCCACATTTTCAAGAGTGGCGGAAATGGCATCTTGCTCTTTTATCTTGACATTTTCACTGGCTGAAACACACGTTTCCGTACCACTGCCATCCACTTGGGTCACCACAATATAATATTGTTCATTGGGGCTTAGGTTCTCAACGGTAATGGTATTGCTCCAGGTCACCTGCCCCCCACTCGTCTGTACAGATGTATCATCCAAGTCAAATAACTCCCAACTCATACTCGGCGAGCTTGTCCCGGCATCAAGTGTAAAGGTTATGGTACCATTATTGGCCCCATTACAGGCTGGGGTGTGCTCCTCTGAAATCTCAATGGGATTTTCATAGCCATCAATATCATTGACATTCACACTACTCTCCCGCATACAGTTGGCCGGAGTGGCACTATCCTCCACATAGAACTTATACGTTCTACCTGGCACCAATCCTGTAAAGGTATGATCTCCAGGGGTCGCTGTTGTCCAGGGATTCTCCGGGTTGGATGGATCAAAATTCTCTGGATCGTTCGTATAGGTATACTTGTACGGGGGCTGCCCGGCCGTACCCTGTACCTTGACCTGTAGTTCGGTACAATTGACAACTACTGCGGATATGGTAATATCCAAATCATCCAATGGATATGGGACCACAAAATCATCAAAGACCTTCTCACAGACGGTATTATTGCTACCATCCACCGTTCGAATGGCAGGTGTGAGCACGGTTCCCGAGGTATAACCAGTGATTTCCGGATCTGTACCTTCCCACGTATCACCCCCATCCACACTGAACTGTACGGTACCTATGGTAGTGGGATATCCCACAAATTTAAGTCCGGCAGGGGAAGAGGCTTGGCAATCTGCCGGATAAATGGGTTCAATGTCTGCAGTAAGCTCTACGGGCTCCGTTAATGTCAACCCAGTCTCACTCTCTTCACATCCATTGGCCTCCGTTACCTTAATGGTATACGTTCCTGGGTCTACATTATAAAAGGTAGAGGCGCTGGCCATTACATTTTCCTTGGTCTCAACAACCGACGAAGTGGCCTCATCAATGAGTTCAATCTTATAAGGGGCATCCCCTGTTACGGTAACCGAAAGGGTTCCCTTTTCCCCAAAGCACTTTGGATCTTCGGTGGTGGTCTGTACATCATACGTACTCGCTGCATTGATGGTCACGGTCTGCGTAAACTCACAATAAGGGGCACTGGCCTCGTTATCCCTAACATACACATCAAAATCACCTTCATCACCACTGCTAATGGTCAATTCATTGGTGGTTCCAAAGTCTGAATCCGTCACGGTGGTACCAGAGGACACAAACGCATATCTATAATCGCCATCCCCTCCTTCGGCCTCTACCGTAATCTTTCCATCAGCACAGGCGGTTATATGATCTATGTCAAGTGTCGCCTTTAATTGGGCGTTGATGACGACGGTTTCTTCAGCCCCCAAACATCCCAATTCATCCTTAACCTCCACAAGGTATGTGCCGCTTGACAATCCCTCAAACGTATGGGTAACCGCGGTGGCCGGTGAGGGTTCAATCCACGTTCCTTCATTCAGACGGAAAAGGTAGCCCCCATTTCCATTGTTCACGGTTATGGCTATGGTGCCGTTACTCTGTCCTGAGTAACAGGCGGTGGGTGTGGCCGTAAAATCAATGGCCTCAGGTTCATCTATGGCAATGGCCGTATCCAGGCTATCCTCACAGCCATTTTGGTCACGTACCTTGACCATGTAGGTGCCATGTGCCAGATTTGAGAAGGTGGTATTGTCCCCATTGGTCGCAAAATCATATCCAGGGACCACATTGCCACTGTTATCCTCCAATTGATAAATGAATCCTGGAGTACCTCCCTGGGCCGATGCTTCCAGCACCCCACCAATTTCACAAGTGGCCTGTGCAGTTATTCTAGCAGTCACCTCCACTGAGGAAGGTTCTGCCAACTCCTTTTCCAAGGAAAGCTCACAATCACCCACCTTTAATTTAATGGTGTACGTCCCTGCCGATAGGTCATCCAGGGTTGTTTCTTCCAAGGTAGTGCCTACCCAGGTCACTCCATTATCAGTGGAGTATTCATAGCCGCTTGTTTCATCAAAATTTTCAACCTTGAAGGTTATGGAACCGTCAGAACTTCCACTACAGCTAGGTGTTTCACTGGCCGTTATGGATCCCTTAAACTCCTTCCCTTCTGCAATAACGATAGGTTTTTCAATGGTTTCCGTGCACGTTTCTGCATTGGAAACACCGTCAATGGTCACATTGATGGGGAAGGTATAATCCACGGTCAAGGTATGGTTCCCGGGATCTATCCCCGTAAATACGTTATTGGTTTCCGGTGTATTGTCCGTACCGTTCAAGGCATAGGCATACCCATAATCTGCTTCACTGGTCCCTACCGTCAGTACTCCCTTACCATCACAGGAATACGTTATCTCCTCTGAGATTTCCGGGGCTTCCGGCGATCTGTCAATCTCTACGGGAATATTCAGGGTACAGCCATTGGCGTCCTTTACGGACAAGGTGTAACTACCAGGGTTCAAATCAAACGAGTTGGCGTCCGCTCCCGAAGCATAATCAGTTCCATTATGACTGTATTCATAGGGAGCCGTGCCACCTTGTACGTCATTCAACTCAATGGTGAACCCGCCTTGATCATTACACGAGCCGTCCACTACTTCTGCCTTTGCTTCCAGGGCATCAGGTTCAGAAAGGACAAAGTCCACCTCCGCTTGACAGTCCTGATCATCAATGGCCCTTAGGGTGTATGTGCCGGCAGCCAATCCATCAAAAGTGGGAGAGGTCTGCCAATCCCTGACCCCATCAATACTATATTTAATGGGTGCCGTTCCATTGCTTATATTTATGGTAAGCTTACCATTGGTCATACCATTGCAAAGAATGGCCTCATCAACCGTGGGGTCCTGCATGGTCAATACCCCATTGTCCTTGATGTCAATCTCATTGGAGAATGCATGGCAATCGTTGCTGTCAATCACTACAAAAACATACTTACCCTCTTCTCCAGATTCAAAATCAAAGGTACGTTCCGTTTGATAGGCACTGTCGGGAATGTCCCCAACGGTGGTATACTGCTCGGTTCCATCTTTGCTCCATATCGCAAATCGGTAATCGGGGTCTACAAAACCACCTTCAGGCGATAGTTCCACCACCCCATCAACACAACCAATATGGGCCTTTACCGTCGCGGAAACAGTGGGGTCCACAATCTCCTTTACCGTTATGGTATCTGTTATTTCACATTTATCATCCGTCCGTACCAAGACCACATAATCCCCTGGATTTACATTGGCAAAAGTGTGTCCGTCAGACTGCTCGGCCCTTTGGTCATCCACCAATGTCCCTAGGGCGCCATTGCCAGCATCTTGGTATAATTCGTAGTAGTAGTTGGCCCGTACGTTCAAGACCTTTATCTCCACAGAACCATTGCTGGAACAGATCTTATCACCGGCCGTAACCTCAATCTCAATGTCATTGTCCTCAATCTCAATTTCTGGGGTACTGAACTCACAGGCCCCTTCAATGGGCGTTCCATCTTGGTCCAACTGCACCGTATACACAATGTAAGTGCCCGCTTCATCTATGTCAAAGTTGGGGCCATTCTCCGCTGCGTACCCGATTAGGGTCTCATTGGTTTCCGCATTCTCCAACCTAAAGCCATAATTGGCCTGGGGGTTGGTAATCGTGATATTCCCCTTTTCATCACAATACAAGTCTTTGGTCCTATAGGTAAGGTCCAGATTGTTCTGAAAGACATCAAAATAAAACCTACTGGTACAACCATTGAAATAATTTAGCACCAACTTATAGCTGCCCTCACTATCCAAGGTAAAGGTGGCCCCTTCGTGTACTTGGTTCCAGGTACAGCCTATATTTTTATTGGCACAATCAGCTTGTGCCGCCTCACAGCTATCATCATCCAATTTCTCCCAGGCGATTTTCTCCACATCGGTGATACTCAAATCAATCTCATAGGAATCATTATCACCACAAAGGAAGATTTTCTGTAGGGTGCTACCGTCTATGGAACAGTTCACCAATTCACCCTTGACATCATTGGTGGCATCGGTATCGCTATTCCGGGCATTAAACCATGCTTCTATGGGGTTGCTCTGTGTCTCCCCATATCTGACAACTTTAATGATATCTGTCTGGTATAGGCAAAGTTCCTCGTTGTTATTGAGGTTTGGCCTTCTCTTGGAAACAATATAGGTCCCTATCTCGTTGACCCTTAGTATATGGGCATTACTTCCTGGTGTCATTACCTCATCGGAGGCATCTGCCCGATTGTTACCATTGGTATCCTTTACCCATTGGTAGGTTTCATAGTCCTCCCCGGCATTGATTTCCACAAAATCACCGCACATTACGGCCTCCAGTTCTGTGATACATTCTTCATCACAGGCATTCAGGGAGTCATCTATGGCATACTTCATATAGCTGACCACATGGCCCACATCCTCATTCTCAAAGCTGTCTATATACCCATTATTATTGGCATCGGTCCCTGAATTATAGTTTTGAAGGTCATTCTCTTCCTTGGGTACCCTATTGGCCTCGACGTCATCGGCACAACCATCATCATCACTGTCCAGATCCAAATGGTTGGGTGTGCCATCCCCATCGGTATCACACACAGCCTCCCCTACCTTATCCACTACAACATTATTGACACTAAAATCATTGTTACCTCCCACATGACGGTGTATCATTA
>JBFOLQ010000077.1:0-2077 GCA_040830145.1 Flavobacteriaceae bacterium
AGACGCCTGGATTCCCTTGTGGGAAACACTGAATCTTATTTCTCTTTTGGGACCCTCAAGGCTTACGCCATGATATGATCGAATGGTGGGATATTTTCTTGTAAGTGCCTCCGAGAGTACGGGTTTCTCCACAATTTTAAAAGGAACCATGGTCCCATCCCGGTTGGGAAAATAGACCGTGCTCCCAACCTTTGAGGAGGTGTTGAGGCGAATTTTTTGTGCGTAGGCCCGCTCGTTTAATGAAAACAAGGTGCCATTCTGCACCTTGAGCGTCACAAGTGTTTTGTCTACACGGCCACTATGCCGTTCGGTCCGCTGCCAATCGGTTTGTTGGGTATAACCCGAAAAGCAGATAAAAAGCATGGTAATTGCAAAAAGTAGGCGTAATTTTATACCCATAGATTTGATTTAGCGGAGACTCAAATATAAGTTTTATTTTCTGCACATAAGTGGTTACGGTACGAAATATAGATGCCTTTGACAAAAAGCATTCCACGGTGATGACCATCGGTACTTTTGATGGTGTCCATGTTGGCCATCGAAAGATTTTGGACCGATTGGTCGCAATAGCTAAACAACAATCACTACGTGCAACCCTACTTACTTTTTTTCCGCACCCCCGAATGGTTTTGCAGAAAGATTCTGACATCAAACTGCTTAACACCATTGAGGAAAAACAAAAAATTTTGTCGGGGCTTGGGCTTGACTACCTAATTGTACAACCCTTCACTAGGGATTTTTCCCGTTTGTCAGCAGTGGAGTTTGTCCGTGATATCTTGGTGGGTTCACTTCAAATGAAGACGGTCATCATAGGGTATGACCACCGTTTTGGGCGAAATAGGAATGCCAATATTGCGGACCTAAGAAACTTTGGCAACACCTTTGATTTTGAAGTGGAGGAAATTCCAGCCCAAGAAGTCGACGATGTTTCGGTAAGCTCCACCAAAATAAGAAAGGCGCTGGATCAAGGAAATATTGAAACGGCCAATGAATTTCTAGGATATCACTATATGCTCAATGGAACCATTGCCAAGGGAAAGGGCCTGGGGCGGCAGTTGGGCTTCCCCACCGCCAATCTTCTTATTTCGGAGGCCTACAAACTCATCCCCAAAAAAGGGGCTTATGCCATACAGAGTACCATCAATGGAAAGCGGGTACAGGGGATGATGAACATTGGCACCAACCCTACGGTAGGGGGTACGGAACAATCCATTGAAGTGCATTACTTTAATCTGGCCCAGGACCTGTATGGCAAAAAAATGCAAGTGGAAATCTTGCACCATTTGCGCGATGAACAAAAATTTGATTCCGTAGAGGCCTTAAAGGGCCAACTGGCGAAAGATCGGGAAAAATCGATCCAACTACTGTCAAAATGAAAACGGACGCGCTACTATTCTCGAAAATAGATAACTCCCCTTTGCTCATTTTTAGGATATTCTTTGGGTTCCTAGTGGCTTGTGAGGGTTTCGGGGCCATCTTAACGGGGTGGGTTCACAAAACATTTATAGAGCCCCAGTTCAACTTCAACTTTATAGGTTTTGAGTGGCTACAGCCCCTCCCCGGCCAAGGCATGTACTTTTATTTTGCGCTGATGGGCATCTTGGGGGTTTTTATAATGCTCGGCCTCCGGTATCGATTCAGTATTATCACTTTCACAATACTATGGACCGCCGTCTACCTCATGCAAAAAACATCCTATAACAACCACTATTATCTATTGGTTCTCATTTCCTTGATAATGTGTTTTTTGCCCGCGGGAAAAAATAGGTCACTTGACGCCATTCGCAATCCCAACATAAGGGAAGAAAGTATGTATTCATGGGTGAAATGGGTCATCGTGTTACAGCTTTTTATCGTCTATACCTATGCCTCCGTAGCAAAGATGTATCCCGACTGGTTAAGTTTCAAAATGCCCGAAATGCTAATGGCATCCAAGGCCCATTACCCTATCATTGGAACTTTTTTGCAACAAGCTTGGGTTCATAAATTTGTGGGATTGTATGGGATATTGTTCGATTTGTTGGTAGTCCCCGCCCTCTTATGGAAACCCACCCGAAAAATAGCCTTTGGGGCCTCT
>JBFOLQ010000078.1:0-3623 GCA_040830145.1 Flavobacteriaceae bacterium
CCAACACGGGTGATCATCCTTGCGTCGGCCGTTCCCTCAACCACCTTATTCTCCGTTAAAAATTGGTCATACTGGGCAAAAGCCATAGGGAAGATTTGACTATTGGGATAAAAATTCAACATTTTTTTGCCCGTAAAGGGGTTTACCTTGCACGCTGTCACGGCCAGGAAAACAGTTATGGTCAACAATATCTTTCTCATAATGTTATAGTGTTTAGCATTAGTAATGGAATAAAATTACATTTTTTTCATGACGGTTTCACTTTCCAATAAGCTGTAGCACCGAAAAGTCCTTACTGACCTCTATGGTCCCACTTCCATTTTTCTTAACCTGTTCCAAAGACACTTTTTCATTGTCAATTTCAACGGCTCCTATTTCAAAGGGGAGCCCGTGGAAACTCAAGGCAATGGTGCCATAGGGGGTCTCAAAGGAACCGTCCTTGAATTGTTGGATCACCAACTCATTTTCCTTTCCACGTAGGCTAAAATTCCGCAGGCTGTATTTCCCTTTTTTATAATCATAGCCGTCCTGTGCATCTTCATAAACCATGGAACTCTCCGTTCCCAATTTGTAATAAACATCCAACATCAATTGCTCTAAATCCACCTCACCCACATATTGTTGTACTGGATATTTTGGTATAATGGCTCCCTCCTTTACATAGAGTGGCAAGACATCCAATGGGGCTTCCACCCATTTTTCCTTTCTTGCCTCTACTTGCTCGTCATTCCACTAATTGTACCAAATTCCCCGGGCAAAGTACATACGCCTTCCCTGGGCATTGGGTTCTTGTACGGGACACACCAAAATCTTGTCCCCAAATATGAACTCATCCGTCCTAAAATGGGTTTGGGTATCCTCCTGATCAAAGTGGACCAAAGGTTGCAACATGGGCAATCCCTTGGTACTGTATAGGTAGAACATGGTATATAGATAGGGTAGCAATTGATAGCGCAACTCTATATACTTCCTCACTATGTCGGTGACCTCCTCATCAAACGACCAAGGTTCCTGGTCCCCGTGATCCCCGCTTGAATGTACCCGGCAAAATGGGTGAAAGACCCCCAATTGAATCCATCGGGCAAAAAGTTCACCGTTGGGTTGCTCGGCAAAGCCCCCTATATCAGATCCCACGAAGGAATAACCACTGATGCTCATACGCTGTGCCTGTACATTGGCAATCCATAGATGTTCCCAAGTGGCCACATTGTCTCCGGTCCATGTACAGGTATATCGTTGGGTGCCCGCATAAGCAGCCCGGGTTATGACGAAGGGTCTTTTTGGAAAGACATATTTTTTCACCCCTTGATAAGTGGCCCTAACCATCTGCATACCATAAATATTATGGGCCTTTCGGTGACTGCAATGGTGTCCGTCGTAATTATGCCGCATATCCAAGGGGGCGGTTTTGGAAGGAACCTCCATCACTGCGGGTTCATTCATATCGTTCCACACGGCATGTACCCCCAGATCTGCCATAAATTCCTTGTAAAGGTCTGCCCACCATTCCCGTACCTTGGGATTCGTAAAGTCAGGGAAGTTGCACTCCCCCGGCCATACCTTGCCCCTCATATAGGGACCATCACCACGTTTACAGAAATAATCATTTTCCATGGCTTCCCGCCACACCCAATAATCACGATCTATCTTGATACCGGGATCGATCATCACTACCGTTTTGAACCCTTCCCCATTGAGTTCGGAAATCATTTTCTTTGGGTCAGGAAATTTTTCCTTGTCCCAAGTGAAGCATCGAAACCCATCCATGTAGTCGATATCCAAGTAAATGGCGTCACATGGTATCCTCAATTTCCTGAAAGTGGTCGCAATTTCCCTCACACGACTCTCTGGGATATAGCTCCACTTGGATTGGTGGTACCCCAGGGCCCATAAGGGTGGCAACTCAGGTTTCCCTGTTAGGTTGGTATAGGAACGAACCACCTTCCACATATCGGGACCGTAGATAAAATAGTAGTTCATTTCCCCCCCGTCTGCCCAAAAGCTGGTAATGTTCCTACGCTCACTGGCAAAATCAAAATAGGTCTTGAACGAATTGTCAAAAAAGATGCCGTAGGCCTTGCCACTGTGCAGCCCAATATAAAATGGAATGGCCTTATACAGGGGGTCCCTGTCCTTGCCAAAGGCATATTGGTCAGTGACCCAATTGGTGACGCGCTTGCCTTTTAAATTGAAATGGGTAGCCTTGTCCCCCATGCCATAAAAGCTTTCACTGGGCTGGACCATTTTACTCATTTTCACTGTATTGCCGCCATACTCATAGTTCTCTTCCCAATGAAAGCCCAGTTCATCCTCATTGAGGATATGGCCCTCCAAATCAGAAATTTGGACCCGCATGGTCTTTCGATCGACCAAAATCTTCAACTTGGAGGTCTGAATGATATACTCCGTATCGGTCTCGTGGGTTTCCAATGTGTTATACCCTACATGCGCATTCTTGCTAATGGCGTAGGAAAAATCAGGTTCAAACACATAATCAGTGGCATACCGAAAACGCACGACCCCATCCTGAAGAATTGTAATCTGCAGGACAACACCATTTTCAGAGGTTAGGAAAATCTTATCGGTTTCCTTGGTGTATTGGGTAATTTTATCGGGATATAAATTGCCTTTGTACTCAAGTTCTGTATTGGTAATCATAAAAGTTGGATTCTAGGCACACAAAAGAACAACAAACAGGGCAATTTTGAAAAGGTATTGCGATGATATGTACCCTATAACGTTATCAGCCCTATTATTTGTACACCACCACACTTAAGGGAGGTATTGTAATCTCTATGGAATTTTTACGGCCCTGCCACTCTTTTTTCGAAGCTTTAGCCGTTTTTTGGCCCGTGCCGCTACCCCCATATTGGGCATCATCTGAATTGAACAGCAATTTGTATGTATCCGTTTTGGAAACGCCCAAACGGTATTTTTCACGGGGCACAGGGGTAAAATTACAGACCACCATCAAATCATTCTTAGGGTCATGGCCTTTTCTCACAAATGACAATACCGAATTTTCAGCATCATTCCATTCCACCCATTCAAATCCTTCGGGACTGAATTGTTTTTCATAAAGGGCCGGCTGGGACTTGTACAATTTGTTCAAATCACTTACCAACTTCTGAACACCGGAATGTACGGGATATTGTGTCAAATGCCAGTCTAGGCTCTGTTGAAAGTTCCATTCCCCTGATTGCCCGAACTCCCCTCCCATGAACATGAGTTTGGTCCCCGGATGGGCAAACATATAGCCAAACAGGAGTCGTAGATTGGCAAAACGTTGCCATTCATCACCAGGCATGCGATACAGCAGTGACTTTTTACCGTATACCACCTCATCATGGGAGAAGGGCAGCATAAAGTTCTCTGTAAAGGCATAGGTCATACTGAACGTAATATCATTTTGGTGGTGCTTGCGATGTACAGGTTCCTTTTTAAAGTACTCCAAGGTGTCGTGCATCCAGCCCATCATCCATTTCATACCAAATCCAAGTCCCCCTAAATCCACTGGTTTTGATACCCCAGTAAAGGCCGTGGATTCCTCCGCAATGGTCTGTACGTCTGGGTAGTTTCCATAAACGGCCCCATTGAACTCCCTTAGGAAGGACATGGCCTCC
>JBFOLQ010000079.1:0-2367 GCA_040830145.1 Flavobacteriaceae bacterium
AGACGCCCATTGAACAATCCATCGATAGTATTTTCAGTAACTATCAGGGCAAGCCAGGTTGTGCCGTGGCCATAGTAAAAGATGGTAAAACCCTGTTTAAAAAAGGCTATGGACTGGCCAATCTGTCCTATAGTATTCCCGTAGACACCTCAACCGTCTTCAATACAGCCTCAAATGCCATGCAATTCACTGCGGCCTGTATCTTCCTTTTGGAACAACGGGGGAAGCTCAAACTGGATGACCCTATCCAAAACTACCTCCCTGACTTCCCCACCTATGGCACAACACCCATTACCATACGACATTTACTCTATCATACCAGTGGGCTTCGCAGTTTCTATGCCACCCTATATGCCAAAAATAAATATTGGGGAAATAGCTATGACAATGTAGATGCCGTAAAAATGCTCACTCGGCATAAGGACCTAAACTTTAAACCGGGCACAAGACACTATTTCTCGGGTTCCAACTATATACTTTTGGCCAACATCATCGAAAAAGTGAGTGGCCAACCACTGGATGCATTCGCCCAGCAAAACCTTTTTGGCCCCTTGGGCATGACCAGCACATTCTTCCGTACAAATAGGGATACCATCATTAAAAATCAAGCTATTGGTTATGAAGCCATTGACAATCATTTCATACAAAATCATTACCATGACAATACGGTCTTGGGTGATGGGGGGCTTTATATGAACTTGGAGGATTTTATAAAATGGAACCATAATCTTTCCACAGGGACCGTGGGCGGTAAAGTGCTACAAAAGAAAATGCTCACTTCGGCCATCTTGTCCAATGGCCAAAAAATAGAATGCAGTGGCGGTCTCTTCATCATAGATCACAATTTCATTGATAGCCTTCCAGTAGCCGTACACTATGGCAATTGGGGAGGGTTTCAAACCCTATACTATAAATTCTTGGAACAGGATGTGGCCTTTATCATAATGAGCAACAATGCCAGTACCAACATGAGGGGGTTAAGGAGTCAAATGATTCCGCTGTTTCTTGGGGACAAAATTGCCAGTGCACAGGAAACCATGACGGATGACACTCCCCCTGCCCTTGCAATGACGTTGGCTGAGAAAGCGCGTTTCTGTGGTAAATACTACAGCACATTGAACGGCTACTTAAGGGAAATAGCATTGGAAGGCGACCAACTCATGTACATTCGCCCAGGGGCAAGTGCCACCCCATTGATGGCCATAAGCCCCAATGAATTGGTGTATGAGGCCATGCCCGCCATCAAATTTACCTTTGACCCGGACACCTATGGTTCAATGGTCTCTACGGTCAATAACCTTAGTCCCATGCCCTATACAAAATATAAGGAGCACAGTTATTCCCCTTCAGAATTAAAACAGTTTGAAAACCAGTACCATAATCAGGATATCGATGGCGTGTATGAGTTGATCGTACGTGGGGACGAGCTGCAGATATTGGTGGAGGGTGAGGAGATTTTCCGAATAAAAGCCATTGCGAAGGACCTATTTGCATCAGACCACAATGGCTACCTAACATTCAAAAGGGACGAAAAAGGCAACATCACGGGATTCATTCAATATGACGACCATCTATACGGTCTGGCATTCAATTTGTACAGCTCTTAGTGGAAGCGCAGGAAATCCCAAAATCAAAAAACAAGATGAAGCACATACTCTTGGGGGGGCTATTTTTACTTATGTCACAATTACCGGGGCAATCCACTGACGTAAGACTCAACGGCCTAAAGGAAGAAGTATCCCATCTGATGGCAACACACCAAACAGTAGGTATGTCCGTTTGCATTGTGGAAAATGATCAGGTGATTTTTTCTGAGTCTTTTGGTTACAGGGATTACGGAAATAAAATTCCCGTGACCAACAGAACCATTTTCCCCATTGGCTCCATAACAAAACCCATCACTGCTTCTTTGATAGGGGCTTTTACGGGACAGTACCCATTGCATGTAAAAGATAAGCCCCGGACCTACATACCCTATTTGGAATTTGCCACTTGTGACATGAACAAACTTGTAACACTGGAAGACTTGCTGGCACATAGGTCTGGGATAGGGGTTGTTGATGGGGCACATGTATTTTTTCCCACTGATAACATTGAGCAGCATCTTAAAAGACTGCCCCACTTAAGACCCAATAGTCAGGTACGGGAACGCTTTGACTATAGCAATATGGGCTATGCCATACTGGGTGAAATATCCGCTAAAATCTCTGGGGAAACATGGGCCGCCAATATCCAGAATACAATTTTCAATCCCTTGCAAATGGAGCATTCCAACTGTTCAATAGCTGACCTCGAGTCCAGTGATGACCCTGCTGTGGGATACGGTGTGGCGGACGGACAAATTATACGGGTAGCATATGAAGATCA
>JBFOLQ010000080.1:0-12549 GCA_040830145.1 Flavobacteriaceae bacterium
ATTGGGGGTCTTTAAATCTATGTAGTCAGATTGCATAAAAAGAAAATCAACCCCTGGAACAACATAAAAATGGAGGTTGCCCTTTGAAAGGGAATTCACTTTCTTTTTTACCTCAAAGGGAAATTGAAGATATTTTATGGTATGGCGATATGTGAGTTCCTCATTATTGTTCACATCATCGCGTATGGTAGTGGGAGGGGCATTGAAGAGAGCGGTACTGTTTCGCGCATACCCATGTGCATTGGTAGATGTAATGACATATTGAAATTTAAGTTGTGAGACCCCTAGGCGAAGACTTGTTTCGTCATTCACCATAAGATTGACATAAAACCGATATCCGGCTGAATATTCACCGTTTCCATTACCTTCCAAAGGATGGGACATAAAGTCATTGGAAGTGGTCAAAAAACCACTTCTTGATAATCCCCCCTGAACGGTGAGGTGCCATTTTGATATTTCTTGTTCCTCCGTTTTGAGACTATCTTTTGTATCTGTCAAGACCTTTCTTTGTCGGTCTGGGGCAATTTGGGTGGAGTCATTTGATACGGAATCTATTTTCTCTTCCTGTAAAGAGGATGTATTTTGTGGCACTGTCTTTTGGAGTGATTGAATTCTTGAATCCTTTGTATTGGACTCTTGGGCCCTATACTCGGGATTTTTATCACTATGGATTTCATATTTGTGGGATGTTTTATTTTTTTCTGTTACAGTATTGTTGCTTTGACGTGCCCCGGGCTTGACAATTAGTTCCCGTGGCTCCCCTATTTTCACAACGGCACTGCTATCAATTTTCACATGGGTGGGCCCATCTGTTGATTTTTGGTTTTCAAAAGCGGGTTGATGGGTAGGATTGTTCCCATTTGAATCGGTATCTGGGGCATTCTTGGAAAAATGGAAAAACAAAAATAGGCCCAATGCAACCATGGAAAGTACTCCTGCCGACCACCAAAAAAGCCTAATTCTTTTATTTTGTTTGAGCGAAAGGTGGATTTTTTCCCAAACCGTAGGATGGGGCTCCATCTGGGCCTCTGCCAATCGCTCTTTGATGAGAGCACCGATATCTTTCCTGTCCTCAGCCAATTTTAGTAATACTTTTTTTGTTCAATATGTTTTGCTTTAAAAGCAATTTGGCCCTGTGGAGGTTTGATTTGGAGGTGCCTATACTGATTCCCAACATTTGACTGATTTCCTTGTGGGAAAAATTATCCAATTCATAGAGGCAAAAAATCAACCGGTACTGATTGGGCAATTTTTGAATGTGGTCCATCAGGTGGCCAACATCCATTTGTATTTCATGGTATGGGACCGTTGTCTCCTCGGTCAGGGAGATTGACTTTTCATGGGGCAGGTCCACCTCTCTCTTCTTTTTATATTTGTCAATAGCCTTGTTGATGGCAATTCGCTTCATCCATCCCTCAAACGAGCCCTTTCCCTTAAAGGATTTTATGTTATCAAAGATTTCTATAAACGTATCGTGTAAATGATCTTCCGCTTCCGCATGGGAAGAGGTATATTTTAGGCATAGGGGGAATAAAATGCTCTTGTACCTATTGTACAGCTCTTCCTGGGCCTTGATATCCTTTTTTCTACAACTTTTTATAAGTTGGTTTAAAGTCAAAGTTCAGGTTATTTATGTACCGTTACCGGAATCATATATACAAATTTTTTATGCATCGTCGATTTGGGCTAAAACACTCTTGTGGATAACAAAGGCAAGGGTAGGTTATTGGTATTGATAGGTGACCTCCGTTCTCCAATGTACATCTGCTGCATAATCTGTTTTATCATATATTGAACTCGTCTTGAGTTCCCAAAATTCGCTGCAAATCCATCTTTTGTACCCATTTTTTGTCTTTTTTTCATTCCGTAGCCCTGCTATGCAACTTAAAAAAGCCTTCATCTGGGCACAAAATTTTGAATTTTCGCTTGAATCTGATAACTCAAGACGAGTTCATACCCTTTTTATGAGTCTTTCCTCTTCATCAAATGTATAGTTTACCGATACTTCTTGGTAAAGCTCATCAGTATCATCGCTCCAATATTGAAATCCGTTCTTTGTTGCAAGAAAAGAGACCAAGCAAGACCAGGAATAAAACAAATTTTTTCATAGCAACTTTTTACAAGTAGTCTGCAGTCTCATGGAAAGGTTGCGTGTAAAAACAAAAAAACCCGGCAAACTTGCCGGGGTTTGGTTTTAAGATGGAACGGTATTGGCCTATGGGATATACAGCCTTCAGATAAGGGGACAATATGGGCAATGAACCATTAAGATGGCCCCTAATCTTCAGTATAGTCTTCACACTCTTTTTCCAAAATAATGTTCTCGGTGATAACGCCTTCTACCTCCCCTTGATCAGATGCCACTTTTTGGGTAAATGTCTTTTGGATTTCAATTTTAACGGGGTCTATATAAATGATTTTCCAATCAAAATTCCAATCTGACCTGACGACGTTGGTTTCCTCACTTGCCCCTTCTTCCTCTGATTCATTTGGCCCTAAATGGATGTTCAAATGTAGATCGGGGCCGATATAGTAAAAAACCCATGTGCCGGTTTCCTTTATATAATTGGGCTGTTCTGAGCCTTCATCATCGGTACTTTCATCATTCCCATCTTCTGTGTTTGCGTCATCTTCGTGGTTTTCCAATACGGAGAAAATAACGCTTCCATCATTTTTCATGGCAAAAAAGGAGCCTATATATGGACTTTCCTCTTGACTACTTTGGGTTATTTTCCAGATACAATCTTCAATGATATCATTACATTCGCCCAGAAAGATTTCAAGTTTTTCCTCAATACAGGATTCCAATGATTTTTGGAGTTCTTCATTGTTGTTGACTTCTACAAGGGTGCCGTCTGCCAAACTTCCTGAAATGGGATAGCTCAAACTAATGGAATGCCCATCACTTAGATTATTCAAAA
This sequence comes from Flavobacteriaceae bacterium, assembly GCA_040830145.1. GTDB lineage: Bacteria > Bacteroidota > Bacteroidia > Flavobacteriales > Flavobacteriaceae > JBFOLQ01. The sequence continues at coordinate 2,922 of JBFOLQ010000080.1, forward strand.
AATGGGCAAAATCCTCATTTCCCTGAATAGAGACCAGGTCTATATAATTGTCCCCATCATCAAATTGAAACAGTACAAAGGGATAAAGGAATTCAATGCAACCTATATCTGTCGGCCCAGTTTCTGGATCTTCTGATATAAGCTTCAGATAATTATATAGGGTATCTTCTTTTGAGATTGGGTCATGGCTTTTATGGGTGCCCGAAAGAAGTTTTTCAAGGGTCCTATCATCAAAATTGTTTTGACAGGAGATAAAGGAAATCAAACATAGGAATGGTACGATCTTTTTCATGGGATTTTTTTTAACGTAGTCTTGATAAATGGAAAAAGGTTGCGTACAAACTTGTCTTGAATTCAATAGCTCAAGACGCGTTCCCAAATAAAAAAGCCCCAACATATTTGCTGGGGCTTGAATTGTATAAGGATAAATTGTTTAATCCCTCCTTCTTCGATCGCGGTTATCACGTCCGCCACCACTTCTACGATCGTTGTTACGGCGATTACCACCATCACGACGTTGTGGGGGTTGATATCCCTCTGGTTTTGGCAATAGGGCCTTACGGGAAACCTTTTCCTTTCGGGTCCTGGGGTCAATACCGAAGTACTTCACGTCAAAGACATCCCCCACATTGACCACATCCTCCACATTCTCGGTGCGTTCCCAGGCAAGTTCCGAGATGTGCAACAAGGTGTCGTTACCAGGGGCCTCTGTATATTCCACAACGGCACCAAAATCCATAAGTTTGGAGACCTTTACCTCATATACACTGCCCACTTCAGGTTTGAACATAATGGCGTCTATCTTGGCAAGAACGGCATCAATACCATCTTGGTCGGTACCCAATATTTCAATGATACCCTCTTCGGTATCTGGATCTTCATTGATGACAATGGTGGTTTTGGTCACTTTTTGCAACTCTTGGATAACCTCACCACCCTTGCCAATAACGGCACCAATATATTCCCCGGGAATAATACGCGTGACCATCTTGGGGGCATGGGGTTTCACCTCTTCCCTTGGGGCGGCTATGGTATCGGTCAAGTGTTTTAGGATGTGCAGGCGTCCATCTTTGGCCTGCATGAGTGCTTGGGTCAATATTTCATAAGAAAGCCCTTTGATTTTGATATCCATTTGACAGGCAGTGATACCATCCTCAGTTCCGGTCACTTTAAAGTCCATATCCCCCAAATGGTCCTCATCGCCCAAAATATCGCTCAATACAGCATATTTCCCTGTTTCGGCGTCACTGATGAGGCCCATGGCAATACCAGAGACGGGTTTGCCCAATTGAACACCTGCATCCATCAGGGCCATGGTACCCGAACAAACGGTGGCCATTGAGGAAGATCCATTACTTTCCAATACTTCAGATACGACCCTAACGGTATAGGGGCAATCATCGGGAACCATTCCAGCCAAGGCTCTTTGGGCCAAGTTTCCATGGCCTATTTCCCTCCGTGAAGTACCACGAATGGGCCTGGCTTCCCCAGTGGAGAAAGGAGGGAAGTTATAATGTAGATAAAAACGCTCCTCTCCCTCGTGTGAAGGCATATCAATGATGTTGGCATCCCGTGAGGTACCCAAGGTAACGGTAGCTAAGGCTTGGGTCTCTCCCCTAGTAAATATGGATGAACCATGGGTGGAGGGGAGATAGTCCACTTCACACCAAATGGGTCTGATTTCGTCAGTCTTTCGCCCATCAAGCCGAAGACCTTCATCCAAGGTTAGGTTACGAACGGCCTCTTTTTCAGCCTTACGATAATATTTTTTGATCAACTCGCCGTGTTCTTCCTGCTCTTCCTCAGAAAAGCTTTCCACGAGTTCATCCTGAATTTCGGTAAACGCTTGGCTGCGCTCGTGTTTGGCCGATCCTCCTTTGGCAATGGTATACACCTTGTCATAAGTGAAATCATGAATTTTCTTTTCGAGCTCCTCATCAGTGGTCTCAGGCTCATATTCACGAACCTCTTTTTTGCCCACTGCCTCGGCCAAGCGCACCTGTGCTTGGCATTGTAGTTTGATGGCCTCATGGGCAAATCGGATGGCCTCTACCATTTCCTCCTCTGAGATTTCACTCATTTCACCCTCTACCATCATTACGGAATCCTCTGAGGCCCCAATGACCATATCAATGTCTGATTCTTCCAATTGGGCCCTTGTGGGGTTAATGACAAAATCTCCATTGACCCTTCCGACCCGTACTTCGGAAATGGCACATTCAAATGGAAAGTCCGATAGTTGGATGGCTGCAGATGCGGCCAAGCCGGCCATGGCATCTGGCATCACATCCTCATCATGTGACATCAATTGGATCATGACTTGGGTCTCGGAATGGTAATCCTTGGGGAAAAGAGGGCGTAACACTCTGTCAACCAGTCGCATGGTTAGAATTTCTCCATTACTGGGACGTGCTTCCCTTTTAAAGAAACCGCCTGGATAACGACCAGATGCGGCGAATTTTTCTCGATAATCTACAGTTAAGGGAAGAAAATCAACATCGGATGCCTTATAGTTTGATACTACGGTACATAGCAACATACACTTGCCTGATTGTATTACTACGGAACCATGGGCCTGCTTGGCCAATTTTCCGGTCTCGATGGATATTTCCCTACCATCACCAAGGTCAATGACCTCTCTAAATGTTTTTGGAATCATAAATGTGCTTTTATCCGTCATGGACGGATTTGTTCAACAATGGTCTACCGCTTTTCCTCGCGGTCAGGGTTGTGTTGTGTGTGGTGACCAATGAAGAGCTCTGTGGTAAGCTTTTTGTAATGTGCCCCGATGGTTCGAGGTCTTTAAAACATAAGGGTTGAACAGCGTTCAACCCTTATCTTAATTTTTATTTTCGTATACCAAGCTCCTTGATGAGTTCCCGGTATTTGACAATGTCCTTTTTCTTCAAATAATCCAGTAAGCTTCGTCTTTTACCTACTAGTTTGACCAACGAACGTTCCGTGTTAAAGTCCTTGTGGTTCTTTTTTAGGTGTTGGGTCAAATGGTTGATACGGTGCGTGAAGAGTGCTATTTGTCCTTCAGTGGAGCCCGTGTTCGTTTCTTTTCCGCCGTGCTTTTTAAAAATTTCGGCTTTGATTTCCTTGGTTAAATACATGCCAATATTTGGTTAAATGATTTTTATGTATTAGATCGACCTTCGATCAGCGCGCAAAGATAGTAATATTTTAAGGATAGGCATCAATTTTTTTAATGGGATTAAACTTTTTTGGTTTCCCCTAGTCATATGTTAACTAATCCTTAAAATGTATTGTTATGAAAGCGTATTTTAGAAAGAGAAGTATGGTGGGATGGATGCTGGCAGCCACCCTATTTTCCATTTCCTGCACCAAGGATGGAGAAACCGAACCTGCCGATGAACAGTCAGGTGATGTAGCTTTTACCGTGGCCGAGCTGAATGCCAGTGATGAGGCGGAACTTATTTCGGAGGAAGTCTTGGCTATAGGGGAAGAGGTATATACCATGGATGAAAATTCCTTGGGGTCAAAGACGCCCTATGTACCCGATTTTCTCCCTGATTGTGTTACCATTACCACGGTGGTGACCGCATCCTCAAAAGAAAAGACCATAGATTTCGGAGAAGGTTGTGAATTGCCAAATGGAAATGTTTTGGGCGGAATTATCCTTTTAAACTATTCCAAGGATATGGAAGCTGCGACAAAGGAGCTTAGTCTTTCCTTGGAGAATTTTACATTCAACGGTGTTGCAGTGGAAGGGAATGCCAATGTACTTAGGGTCCGTACCAATGAAAATGGCAATCCCCAATCCAGCGCCAATGCAGATTTCAGCGCCGAATGGCCCGATGGAACCACGGCAAGTTTTACGGGCAGTCGTACCAGGGAGTGGATCCAAGGGTATGGAACGGGCTTTTGGGGTGACAATGTCTTCTTGATTACAGGTAAGGCAACCTATACCGGAAAGGAGGGGAATGTACATGTCCGTGAAATCATTGAACCCCTACGAAGGGAAATGGCATGTAGGTTCATTGTCGGGGGAATTGTGGAAATTTCCAGAAATGATGCCACCGCTAGCCTTGATTTTGGTGATGGCAGTTGTGATTCCGTAGGAACATTGACCTATCCGGATGGAACATCTGAGGAAGTGTTCCTAAGGAGGTTCCACAAAAAATTCCCTCCTAAATTTCCTTTGGGGGGCTAATACCAATTTGCCATCCAAGCCGGGATGCTTATCATTGGGGAAGCTGTGGACCTACTTTGAACCACGGGTTGATATGGGGAAACAAACCCTAATGGAGCTATAAGGTTTTTATGGTACTTAGGAATGGTGTCCTTTCAGGTATGGATAGTATAATTTGCTAATTTGTACTTGAAGGGACACTATCTAGTATCGAGCTCAAGACGGGTTCATTGTCTAACAGGGGTGTTTTGAATAAGGTCTAGATAGAGATTGATGTTCTTCTTAAGATCGCGTCGGTGGGATATGAAATCCAAAAAGCCATGTTCCTGTAGAAATTCAGCCGTTTGAAAGCCTTCCGGCAAATCTTGTCCAGTGGCTTCTTTGACGACCCTGGGACCTGCAAAACCAATCAAGGCTCCGGGCTCTGATATATTGATATCGCCCAACATGGCATAAGAGGCTGTAGTGCCCCCTGTGGTGGGATCTGTACAAAGTGAAATGTAAGGAATCTTTTTTTCGGCCAATTGGGCCAACTTGGCTGAGGTCTTGGCCAATTGCATTAAGGAAAGTGCCGCCTCCATCATTCGGGCTCCGCCCGATTTGGAAATCATTAGAAATGGAATCTTCTTTTTGATGGAATGGTCAATGGCACGGGCAATCTTTTCCCCCACTACGCTACCCATGGAACCTCCAATAAAGGAGAAGTCCATACAGGCAATCACCAAATTTTTACCCATGGATTTGCCCACAGCGGTACGGACGGCATCCTTTAAGCCGGTCTTCTTTTGTGCGGCCTTAAGGCGATCACCATATTTTTTGGTGTCCTCAAATTTTAAGGGATCCTTTGAGGTAAGTTTGGTATCCAGTTCAGTGAACGTATTGTCATCAAACAGGATTTCAAAATATTCCTTGCTCCCAATACGGACGTGGTAATCGTCCTCTGGACTTACATAGAAATTCTTTGCCAATTCCTCTGACTCAACAATTTTTCCCGTGGGCGATTTGTACCAAAGGCCCTTTGGAGTGTCTTTTTTTTCCTCTGTAGAGGTCTGTATTCCTTTTTCCTTTCTTTTGAACCAAGCCGTCATGGTTTCCTCCTTTTGCGTTTCGTTAAAAGGTATTGTGTGATTGCCCAATAGTATTACAGAGTATTTACATTGTTGAGGTCCTCGAATGCCTTCTTGAGCCTGTCAGCAAATGCTTTTTCCCCTTCGCGTAACCATACCCTTGGGTCATAGAATTTTTTATTGGGTTCATCTGGCCCGTTCGGGTTCCCGATTTGGGACTGCAAAAAATCCTTTTTGCCCTGAACATAATCCCTTACCCCGCTTAAGTAGGCATATTGTAAATCAGTATCTATGTTCATCTTTATGACCCCGTAGCCTATGGCTTCCCTAATTTCCTCAACGGTAGATCCAGATCCCCCATGGAATACAAAATCAATATGATTGTGCCCCACACCATAGTTTTTAGAAACGTATTCTTGGGAATTCTTCAAAATCTTGGGGGTCAATTTTACATTACCGGGTTTATAGACCCCATGCACATTTCCGAAGGCAGCGGCCACGGTAAACCTGGGGCTCACTTTGGAAAGTTCTTCATAGGCATAGGCCACTTCCTCTGGTTGGGTGTACAGTTTTGAATCGTCAACATCACTATTATCAACCCCGTCTTCCTCACCACCTGTGATTCCAAGCTCAATTTCGAGGGTCATGTTCATTTTGGCCATGCGCTCCAAATAGCCTTTGCAAATCCCTATATTTTCCTCCAAGGGTTCCTCGGACAAATCAATCATATGGGAACTAAAGAGCGATTTTCCGGTTTTGGCAAAATGTTCTTCACTGGCATCCAAAAGCCCATCAATCCACGGTAAGAGTTTTTTGGCACAGTGGTCGGTGTGCAAAATGACCGTGGCCCCATAGGCCTCAGCCATTTGGTGTACGTGCTTGGCACCAGCAATGGCTCCAAGGATGGCCCCTTTTTGACCTTCGTTCCCCAAGCCTTTTCCAGCATTAAATTGGGCACCTCCATTGGAAAATTGTATGATGACCGGTGCGTTGAGACTGGCGGCAGTCTCCATAACGGCATTCATGCTATTTGATCCAATGACATTTACGGCGGGCAGTGCGTACCCGTTTTTCTTGGCATGGTTGAAAATTTCCTGGACTTCGTTGCCGGTGGCGACACCGGGCTTAATGTTATGGGCCATATAGGGGTCTTTAGGTTGTTTGGGCAAAAATAATGATTCTGCCGCTAGAAAGGATAATTTATTCCTATTTGGAGTACCGAATTGCCAAAATTATAATGTCGGAACCATCTTTTTGAGGGTTCCTCAGCCGGATTATAGGTCTTGAAGCCTAAGTCTAAACGCAATAAGAAATAGGTAAGATCGTACCGGACCCCAAAACCGGTGCCCAACGCAATATCGGCTAGGGAATCCAATCCCCTGAAATTGGCATCTGGGTCATCTACGTTGTCAAAAACATTCCAAATATTTCCGGCATCTGCAAAGATGGCACCGTTTACATCACCCGCAACGGGAAAACGGTATTCCAAATTGAGCCCCAATTTTAGGTTGGCCTCATTAAAATCATTGACAAAATTGGTGCTCCCAGGTCCAAGGGAATAGGGTTGCCAGGCCCGTATATCATTAGAGCCCCCCGCAAAATAACTACGGACAAAAGGAATGTTGTCGGCGTTCCCATAAGGAATGGCAATACCAAAAAAACTGCGAAAGGCCAATACATTGGACCGTTTGAGGTCCCAGTATTTGATATAATCAAATTCAGTTTTGAAATATTGCGAATAAGGTACGTCCAAGATTTCTTTTTGGCCGTTGACCTCTTTAAAGGAAAACAGGTTGGAGAGGGCGGAAAGTAGGTTCCCCGCACTTTCTGCCTTAAACCGGAATTGATAAAAATCATGGTCTGTGATACCATTTCTGTTGTTGAGGTTCAGCGTGTAGTTACTGGCAAAGATCAGGTTGTTTTCAGTAAGACGATCCTGTCTTTCGGCAATTCTGCCCACATCTATGAAGTCCTCAGCACTTTTTGCTTCCCCAAGGAGCACCCTCCTTATAAATCCATCGGTACCCGATGGGACAATTAAATCCAGATTGTCATCATCATCATCATTCACATGATTCGGATTCAATTCATCATAAAATTCTTCAAACCCTTCCACACTGGCATAATCACTGGCTTCATCAGTGGCTATTTCGTTCAATCGTCTATAGGTATCCCGGTATACATTAAAGAAGTTATCGGGATTTAAATTGTTCACATACTGTAGGTTCACGAGTTCCAAGGTGTGCCTTTTATGCGAATGGGGACTCCAATTAAGACTATAGATTGAGTTTATGGATTGTTTGTCCAGTCCAATGTTCTCCTGAAAGGAGGTTCCAATGGACAGTCGGGTGGTGGGGAGCATTTCGTTGGGAATGAGTTTGCCATTGCCCAAGAATGGGAACCAAAAACGGGGAATGGTCAAGTTGAGATCGCCCCCGTACTCCCAAAGGTTGAAAAAACGTTTGTCCTGTATATTTTCGTCCCTTGAAGAACCCATATTGACCCGTAACGATAGGCTAAGGTTTTCCGCTCCCTTGAAAATATTTCTTGCCACAATGGAGGGGCTGAATGAAATACCAATTTGTTGAATGTTGGAGTGTGTAATGTCCAGGCCGGTGCTAAGCGAATATTTAGGTCGTGGATATAAATACACATGGGCTTCCAAATCTTGGTTCTCACCATCGGCCACAAAATTGACGTTTGGGTATTTAAAGACGTTTAAATTTACCAACTGCCGTTTGGTATTGGTCTCGTCCTCTTCCCTATATATACTGTCCTTTTTAAAAAAAATGGCATTGGTGAGGGCCTTGGGCTTAAAACGGAGCTTGTCATGATAGTAAATATTGTAATCACCGAACTGTTCAATCTTCCAATTTGCATTGGACTCACTGGCGAGATAGTCTGTGTAAATGTTGATTTTATCGAACCGATATACCTTATATTCATCGGTGTTCACGGTACTGTCATTGCGTGCACGAAGATTGTCGATGTTCAGTTGCACATCCATCATCTGGTCGTCACCTGCCTGGGTAGTGTCCCGCAAGATGGTGTAGTTGATGGAGCTTTCCTGAAAATTGTACACTCCCGAGTTTCTAAATAAATTGGTCAAACGTTCCCGTTCCTTGGAAAAGTCATTTAAGTCAAATTGCGAGCCTTGTTGTACCCAGGCCCCCTCCTTATGCAGTTGATAAATGGAATCAATTACGGAAGAACGTATTTTTTGGGTAACCGTATCGATCATAAAGGGCTTTCCCAAATTCAATACATAATTGACCTCGGCCCGACGTTCCCTACTGGAATGGTCAATTTCAAATGTGGCCGTATTGTTAAAGTAACCGCGATTGCCATAGTAGGCACTAAGACGTTGTAGTGATTTTTGTGTCTTTAGGGTATCGAGAATCGTCGGGGGTTCCCCTACTTTTTTGAGCCATACCCCCAGTCCTTTGACAAAAAACGATTCACCCAATCGATCCACCTGCTTTTTGGAAAGAAGTCGCGTGAGCCGTTCCTCCCGCCCCTCTTTTTTATGTAACCACGCCTGGTAGAGTGAATCAGGGTTTTCCTTGGCCAGATTATACAGGTTTAACCGTAGAGGATATCCCAGTAAGGTACTGTTGGGTTCCTGTATAATGAGACTTTCAATGTCCTCATCCTTAATTTTTTCCCCATCAACCATAAGATGGTTGTCGGTAATGAGCAATTCGTTATCCCCTACTTTTTTTAAGGTATTGCAAGAGCTTACCATCACAAAAAGCGATAATAGACTTATCTTGGCAAGTGAAAGATCAATACCTTTTTGGGCACTCATATAAAAATCAAAAATACACTATTTGCATGGTTGTTAAAAGCCAACTGAAGCTGATAAAAAGTCTACAGCAAAAAAAGTACCGAAATCAATATGGACTCTTTGTAGCCGAAGGAATCAAGGTAGTAGGGGAACTATTACAATCTTCATTTGTGCCCCATCAAATCTATACCAGTGATGCGTCCGAGTTACTTGGTATTACCGATAGTTTTATAAAGGTTTCTGAAAAAGAGTTGAAACAAATGAGTGGATTAAGGGCTCCCAACAAGGTTTTGGGCGTTTTTGGGATGACCGAACCTGAGCCAGTTGATTTTGAGGATTGGATTTTGGTCGTTGACACGGTACAGGACCCCGGGAACTTGGGAACGATCATTCGTTTGTGCGATTGGTTCAACATTCGTCATTTGGTGTGCTCATCCGGTACGGTCGATAAATATAACCCCAAGGTGTTACAGGCGACCATGGGCTCCATAGCAAGGGTAAATGTGGTTCATATGGATTTGGTACAGTTTCTAAGGGATGTCCCTTTGCCCATCTATGGGGCCTTTGCAGATGGAATTTCCATGTATGGTCTTGCGCTTCCCCCATCGGGTGTTTTGG
>JBFOLQ010000081.1:0-5064 GCA_040830145.1 Flavobacteriaceae bacterium
TAATTGCCGCCCTTCGACTACGCTCAGGGCCAGAATGTGACCACGTTGGTTTCATAAGGCGGTATCTTTTTGTCAATTATCGTTTTCCAATGGAAGTTCACTCACTTCCTTTATGTACTCCTTTTTGGCTGTGAACACCCAGAAAAAGAGTAGCGCAAAGAAGATGAAAAATAGTAACAGAGAGATAATGGGATAAACAGTCACTCCCTCAATGCTCTCCATATGACTTTTAATATACTTGAGCATGTGTTTTATTGTTTGTCAGTTAAAAAATCTTCGTACTTGGTTACATCAATGTCGGTGCCGAGACGTTGTAAATAGGCAATAAGGGCAATGATTTCTCTATCTTGGGGTTCAATGAAATCAGCACCACGGGATGCTTTTTCATTTTCAAAGGAAGACTTGATATCAGGGTCTTCCATGAGATTGACCACAACCTTTTCCGCTTGTTCCCGCATAGATTGGGGAGCATTGCTTATGTCTTCCTCAGTATACGGAACACCTAACTTCACCATCGCTCTCATTTTGTCCTGAGTCATGGAAAGATCTAACTTATTATGGATAAGCCACTGATAAGAAGGCATAATGGAATTTGTTTCGATATCCCTTGGGTCATACATATGTTTAAAATGCCAACTATCAGATTTTCCTCCATGTAAACGTCCAGATACGCCTTCACGCGCCAAATCAGGCCCTGTTCTTTTACTGCCCCAAAGGAAGGGATGGTCGTAAACAAACTCTCCAGCTTTTGAATAATCCCCATAACGTGCAACTTCACCTCTAAAGGGTCTAATCATTTGTGAATGGCAACCTACACAACCCTCACGGATGTACAGGTCCCTTCCTTCCAATTCCAAGGGAGTGTAGGGTTTAACACTGGAAATGGTGGGAATGTTGGATTTCACCATGATGGTAGGCACAATTTGAACAATGCCCCCAATCAAGATGGCAACAGTGGCCCATAGGGTCATCTGCACGGGTTTTCTTTCCAACCAAGTGTGTAGCGTTTCCCCAGCCGTTCGGTGGCGCGATACCCGTGGGAGGGCAGGGGCCTCGGCCAATTCATCCTCAACCTTTTGGCCCGAACGTATGGTAATCACAATATTATAAACCATTACCAAGGCGCCCACTAGGAAAAGTGTACCGCCTATGGCCCGCATCCAGTACATAGGGATGATTTGTTCAACCGTTTCCAAAAAGTTACCATATTTTAGGTTTCCATCTGGATTAAACTCCTCCCACATTAAGGCTTGGGTAAATCCGGCCACGTACATGGGCAGGGCATACAGGATGATGCCCAACGTACCTATCCAAAAGTGGAAATTGGCCAAGCCCGTAGAGGCCAAACGTGTCTTGAACATTCTGGGGACCAACCAATAAATCATTCCGAAGGTCATAAAACCGTTCCAAGCAAGGGCTCCAACATGGACATGGGCAATAATCCAATCGGAAAAGTGGGCAATGGCGTTAAAGTTTTTGAGGGAGAGCATGGGGCCTTCAAAGGTGGACATTCCATAGCCCGTAATGGCCACGACCATAAATTTGAGTGTGGGGTCGGTGCGCACTTTGTCCCAGGCACCTCTAAGGGTCAAGAGCCCGTTGATCATACCTCCCCAAGAAGGGGCTATGAGCATTACGGAGAATACGACACCCAAATTTTGGGCCCAATCAGGTAGGGCCGTATACAGCAAATGGTGGGGGCCAGCCCAGATATAGATAAATATCAATGACCAGAAATGGATGATGGACAGTCGGTAGGAATATACAGGTCTATTGGCCGCCTTGGGCACAAAATAGTACATAAGCCCAAGAAAGGGGGTGGTCAGGAAGAAGGCCACCGCATTGTGTCCGTACCACCATTGTACCAATGCATCCTGGACACCGGCATACACAGAATAACTTTTGAGCGCACTCACCGGCAACTCCAGACTGTTGAAGATATGTAGCACTGCCACGGTGACGAAAGTGGCTATGTAAAACCAAATGGCCACATACATATGCCGTTGCCTACGTTTGATTATGGTACCAATGAGGTTGATTCCGAAAGCTACCCATACCAAGGCGATGGCAATATCTATGGGCCACTCCAGTTCAGCGTATTCCTTGGAGGTGGTATACCCCAAAGGTAGTGTTATGGCCGCGGCCACAATAATCAACTGCCATCCCCAAAAGTTGATTTGACTAAGCGCATCACTGAACATTCGGGCCTTGAGGAGGCGTTGCGTGGAATAATAAACCCCGGCAAAGATCGCATTCCCCACAAAGGCAAAGATGACTGCATTGGTATGCAATGGCCGCAACCTACCGAAGCTCAACCACGAAATGCCGTCGGTCATATTTGGGAACAGGAACATAAATGCTAGGATCAAGCCCACCAAAAAGCCCACAATTCCCCAAAGCATAGTGGCATAGAGAAATTTCTTTACGATTTTGTTGTCGTAATAAAACTGCTGTACTTCCATAAATTTGGATTTTATAGTTGGTTATGATTGTCCGGATTCCTTTGCTTCATTGGAGTCTGGTTTTACCAGTTCATCCTCAAACAGCATTCTCACCGATGGAGTATAGGCGTCATCGTACTGTCCTTTTTTCACGGCCGTCACAAAAGCGAGAAAAAAAAGAACGGCCACGGATATACTAATAGCCAATAAAACGTAGATGACACTCATCCCAAATGATGATTTTGATACAAAAATATTTGATGGCCTTTAGGCATACCATGATATTTGTCATGTTCTGGGGGCATTCCTAGAAAATAACCCCTTAAGGCCATGGCCCACCCAATTGGTCATTACCGTGGTAAAGATGATAATGCTAATTGAGCTCAGCGGCATTAGAATAGCCGCTATCACAGGCTCCAATTGGCCTGTGACCGCAAAATAAAGCCCCACGAGGTTGTACAGTAAAGATAAGAAAAAACTTATTTTTACAATGGAAACCGCTTTTTTTGAAGCGGTTATAAAATCGTAAAGAAAGGACAACCTGTCCGCATCAAGAATGGCATCACAAGCGGGGGAGAATACATTGACATCCTCTGAAATGGCGATGCCCACGTGACTTTGGGCCAAGGCCCCGGCGTCATTGAGCCCATCGCCCACCATTAAGACCTGTGCCCCTTTTTGTTGTAAATCCTTTACAAAATTGAGTTTGTCCTCAGGCTTTTGATTGAACAATAGGGGCGTGCCGGGGGGTAGCCACTGCTTCAAATCTTGACGGTCTTTGGCATTGTCCCCAGAAAGTACGGCCATTTGCAGGGATTGGCCCATTTTGGAAAAAAGGGGGCGGATACCATTTCTGTAGTGGGTCTTGAAAGCGTAGTGTCCCCGATAATCATTGTTGGTACTTATATGAACACTGGTGCCATTGTCCACCAATGGTTCGTTTGCACCCACGTACTGTGCCGAACCAATGGTTATGGTGTCATTGGCATGGGTGGCCCTGATCCCTTTTCCCAGTTCTTCCTGATAGGTGTCCAAGGTCACAATGTTATGTTCCGCCAGCAATTTGTACAGGCTCCTGCTCAGGGGATGGTTTGATGCCCGTAATGAGCTCTTCAGAAGGCTTTCCTCCGCTTTGGTAAGGGGAATGCCCTCGTAGTGGGCGGTAACTTTCCTGGATGAGGTCAGCGTGCCTGTTTTATCAAAAATAACAGTATCCGATGCGGCCATTTGTTCCAAGGTCAACGTATCCTTTACATAGAATTTAAGTTTTCCAAAAATGCGGAGCATATTGCCGAGGGCAAAGGGAGCAGACAGGGCAATGGCACAGGGACAGGCAATGATCAATACAGCGGTAAGGACGTTCAATGCCATGGATGGTTCGCGATAGAGCCAGTATATGGTGGCCAAAGCGGCAATGGTCAGGACCGCCAAGGTAAATCGTTTGCCAATACCATCGGTCATCGTTTGGAACTTACTTGCCTTGTTCTCTTTAAAAACGGCATGACCCCACAATTGGGTAAGGTAACTTTGTGATACTTTTTTGGAGGCAATGAGTTCAATGGCCCCATTTACTTGCTTGCCACCGGCGAATAAGGTATCCCCTTTCTTTTTGTGGACCGGATCGGATTCCCCAGTGACAAAACTATAGTCAATTTGAGCGTTTCCCTTGGTCAATACACCATCCACGGGGATGATTTCCATATTGCGAATGAGCAAGTGGTCTCCCTTTTTTATGTCATATACTTGAACCGTTTTTTCATTTCCATCCTGGGTGATACGGGTCACGGCAATGGGAAAATAGCTTTTATAATCCCTTTCGAAGGATAAGTATGAGTACGTCTTTTGTTGAAAGAACTTGCCCAAAAGTAAAAAGAAGACCAAACCGGTAAGGCTATCAAAGAACCCCTGCCCAATATCCAGGACAATCTCCACCGTACTTCTTATGAAGAGTACGGATATGCCCAAGGCGATGGGCACGTCTATGTTCAATAAATTGCTTCGCAAGCCTTTATAGGCCGATATAAAATAATCCTGTGCGGCATAGAGTACTACGGGCAGGGAAAAGAAAAACATAATCCATCGAAAGGTATGTTTAAACCGATCTAGCCAAAATTCATTTACCTCAAAGTATTCAGGAAACGATAGTAACATGACATTGCCAAAGGAAAAGCCCGCCACTCCCAATTTATATAAAAGGGAACGGTTGGTCCTTGGCGATTTTTCATCATAGTCCTGAAGTGAAATGTAGGGTTCATACCCAATGTGGGCCAGCAGTACCGCAAGTTCCTTAAGGGAGATTTTATTGGAGGTATAGGTGACCGTCAGTTTCTTTTTGGTAAAATCCACATGGGAACTTATAATCCCCTTGTGAAGTCTATTAAGATTCTCCAACACCCAAATACAGGAACTACAGTGGATATGCGGAATGTATAGCGAGGCCACTTGGGCGCTGTTATCCTCAAAATCAATAAGTTGTGAAACAATCTCTTGGGAATCCAAAAAATCATACTTGCCTACAGTGGGATTGGGACTGGCACCAGCTGCCTTTTGCAGGTCATAATAATGGTTGAGCCCATTTTCAGAAAACAGTTCGTAGACGGTCTTGCACCCCAAGCAGCAGAAA
>JBFOLQ010000082.1:0-6662 GCA_040830145.1 Flavobacteriaceae bacterium
AATTGAAAATGTACCCATGGCCACCTTTGATAATATATTACAGGGGTCGGCCCCGGGATTGAGTGTACAGTCCGGTACGGGACAACCGGGAAGGGCGGCCAGTTTAAACATTAGGGGAATAAAGTCCTTTGCCCTGTCCACACAACCCCTCTTTATAATGGATGGGCAAGCCATTTCCCAATCTGATTTTGCAGGGATCAACCCCAATGACATTGAATCCGTCAGTGTCCTGAAAGATGCTGCGGCTACCCAAATATATGGGTCCAGGGGCTCGTCGGGGGTTATCGTTATTACCACCAAATCTGGGAAGCAAGGAAAGGCCCGGTTAGAGTATAGAACCTATACAGGGGTATCCATAGCCCCAGATTATAACGAGGCATTGGAACCCTTGAGCTCAGGCCAATTGATAGACCTGTCCCAAGAGATAGGCATCGGTGGTGTGGTGAATGTGGGAGCCACGGAAGATGAGATAACGGAATTAAGGAAATATAGTGAGGATTGGTTGGGTGTTCTGACGCGGAATGGCATGACCAATTCCCATGAAATCACCCTGTCAGGGGGAAATGAAAGCACTCGGTTTTTTATCTCTGGGGGATACTTTAGCCAGGAAGGGATTGCACTGAGATCAAGGCTGGATAGATATTCCTTGAGGACAAAAGTGGATTACAATACCGATAGGTTTCGGGTAGGGGCCAATGTGTACCTCAGTTATTCCGATATAGAGGACAGTGAATCGGAAGGGCGGTTTAGCCGGAGCAATCCTTTTTATGCCAGCATCAGGACACCTGCTTATGATAGGGCCATAGACCCTGAAACAGGTGGGTATGCGGCTCCTTTGGACCCATCACAATCATCCGTATGGAATAATTTGGAACGCGTGGAGACCAATGATGAGGATAGGGCCATTGGCAAGGCCATCGTAAGTCTCAATGGCCATTATGAATTTGGATTCCTTGATGGATTGAGCTTTGACACCAATTTTAACATGGACTACAGCCAGCGAAATAACCGCACCTATGTGGATCCCACTTCAGTGGATGGTGGGCGCAGACAGGGAGGGCAGGGGTCTTTGGACCATTCATTCACCGATGATGTTGCCTTTACCATAACCAATTCGCTTCACTACAATTTTGATGTTAAGGATGACCATTTGTTTGATGTGAGGTTGTACCAGGAATATGTGGCCAACGACTTCAAAAATGTGGGATTGACGGTATATGGGTTAAACCAGTTGACCACCATTGATGGGGCTACCGAAGGGTCAGAAACCAATGGCTTTATCCCTAGTTTTAGGGGGTCCACGTCAAGATCGACCTTGTCATCGTATTTCGCTACCCTGGATTATTCATACTTGAAAAAATACAATGTCACTGCAGGCTTTAGAAGGGATGGATCTTCGCGGTTTGGGGAGAATTATGCATTCGGTAACTTTTATTCCGTAGGATTGGGATGGGTGGTTTCAGAGGAAAACTTTCTTTCTTCCATTGAGTCCCTCAACTATTTAAAGCTTCGGGCCAGCTACGGTACGGTAGGAAACCAACGGATAAGTTCCACGGCGGCGCGTTCGGTCTTTGGGACCACTTCCTATAATGGGATTTCCGGTACGTTCGCAGGCCTTTCAAACCCAGACCTTAAATGGGAGGAAACGGCAAAGGCCAATGTGGGCATTGATATGACAGTATTGGGTAACAGACTCAATTTTACCATTGATGCATATAGCGAGAAAACAACGGATCTTTTCCAGAATGTACCATTGTCACGAACCACGGGCTTTGGTTCGCAATTGCGAAACGTGGGAAGTTTAAAGAATGAGGGATTGGAATTGGCAATCAGCGGATTGCTCGTTGACAAGAAAAACTTTAAGTGGGAATCCTCCTTTAATGCGGCTACCAATGAGACCACCATTCTGGAATTGAACAATGGGGAAAGCTTTCGGTCAGGACGGTTCCTTATAGAGGAAGGTGGTTCCTACCCTGAATTCAATCTGGTCAAACGGGCCGGGGTGAATCCTGCCAATGGTCGATATCTATGGTACGACCTTGATGGAAACCTTACCGAAACGTACGATTTGAACAATCGGGTGAACGTAGGTAGGGCCACACCAAGGTATACTGGAGGTTTTTTGAACACCATTACCTCTGGAGGCTTTGAATTAAGGGCTTTGTTCAGTTTCTCGGAAGGGAAGAAGATTTACAATGTGGCCCGGACCTCTTTGGACAATCCTTCCAAAATCTCAAGGGGGAGCGTATCTACCAACGCCCTCCGTTTTTGGAGACAGCCGGGAGACATTACCGATATACCTGATCCTAGGCAGATAAGCAACTATTTTACGGATTCTGGGTGGCTGGAGGACGCTTCCTTTATCAAACTGAGAAACGTCACCCTATCCTACAATTTTCCAGAAAGCGCTTTGGATCGCATGAAACTTTCGGGCCTTAGACTCTATCTGCAAGGTCAAAACATCTATACCTGGACCTCTTTTTCAGGTCTGGACCCTGAAAACTCCAGCTCGGAATACGTAGCGGATTATCCGGCATTATCGACCTACACTTTTGGAATAGAGGCAAAATTATAAACACTAAAACCTGGATTATGAAAAACTATATATATAGTGTAACAAGCTTGCTTCTACTGCTTACGGCATCTTGTGACAGTAAATTGGATGTAACCCCACAAGATGTTATCAGCGCTGAGGTGGCATTGAGGAACTTGGATGATCTGGAGGCGGCATTGTTTGGCGCTTATGCAACACTGAGGAATGATGGCCTGTATCAGGAATCCACACTTTGGTTGCCTGATCTGTTGGCCGATAATTTACGGATTGGGAATAGCAATGGTGGGGCTCTCAGAAGGGAGGCCAATTGGCAATATACCTCAGGCAGTGATATCGGTACTTGGGGAGCGGCCTACAATTTGATATTTGATGCCAATACGGTCATTAACAATGCCGATGCCTTTGAGGATGGCCAGAAAAAAAATAGAATCGTAGGGCAGGCATTGGCCTTAAGGGCCTTGGGCCATTTTGACCTGCTACGGTATTATGCACAGGACTATAATAGAAACGCCACGACACCAGGGGTGCCTATCATTACCTTTTTTGATATTGGAAAACCTTTTAGGAATACGGTTTCAGAAGTCTATGATCAGATATTCGAAGATTTACTGACTGCAAGAGCCATGTTGGGGAATGCTGATGAAGACCCTCAGGAAAATGGCCCTTTTTATTTTAATGGTAGGGCAGTAAACGCACTTTTGGCCCGTGTTTCATTATATGCCGAACAATGGCAAGATGCCGTGGATTACGCCACCTTGGTCATTGGGGACAGCTCTCTGTCCGATCCAACGGAATATGCAGCGATGTGGTCAGAGGATGCCGAGGCCGAAGTGCTTTTTGCGGTGGCCTTTGCAACCACGGATGAAGGGAGAATAGGAGGGGCCTTATTGGATAATACCAACCCTGCGGCCCCAAGGTCCACCTTTACACTTACCTATGACCTCGCCAATTTGTATGATGCCGAAAATGACATACGGTATGGAGCATTTGTGTTGATCAATCCGGCAAACCCACCCGGGGCCAATGATCAAAATGACGATGTGTACTTGCCCCTTAAATATCCCGGTCGCGGGGGAGAAAGGGGATTGAACAATGCCAAGGTGTTACGTGTGAGTGAAATGTTTCTGATCAGGGCTGAAGCCTACGCTAATATTACGGGACAGGAATCTTTGGGCATGGCCGATTTAAACACATTGAGGGCCAGTAGAATCACCGGATATATGGATGAAAACCTTTCAGGACAGGCCCTAAAGGATGCAATCCAAGTAGAACGAAGAAAGGAATTGGTCGCTGAGGGCCATAGGTGGTTTGATCTAAAGCGAATAAATGCTGGGGTACAGAGAGGCCCCGATTGTAGGGGGCTGACCATCAGCTGCACCTTGGAGGCGGGTAATTTCAGGTTTGTGTTCCCCATTCCCCAGAGTGAATTGGACGCCAATGAAAATATGGAACAAAATCCGGGATATTAATCACATAAAACACCAACCACTATGAGACTGTATAAATATATTTTAGCCTTGGCCATATTTTCCCTTTCATGTGAAAAGGACAATATAGGGCCCCTTTTGGATGGGGATACCAATATTATTTTCTTTAATAATGCCCTTATTTATGTAGAACCTGAAAATGACATTTTTGATGAATCCACCACTACTGTTTCTGTGGGGGAGCAGGAAACGGAGCATGTGGTCATTGAGGTTGGCGCGGTTTTAACAGCGGCCAAAAGCGCCCAAATCTCCTTGGGCGGTACGGCGACACAGGGAGTTGATTATACTATTATTGGGGATTTAAGCTTGGATTTTCCCGCGGGTAGCTCCGTTAAGACCATTGCCATTGCCTTGATTGACAATGAAAATTTTGATGACGACCATACCATAACCCTATCCCTGCCCAAGGGTTTGGGATATTCCGAAAACAACAGAAGGGAACTCACAGTGAACATAATCAATAATGAATTGAGTTCGGGAACCGTGGTTTCCGCCATTACCAATAGTAGTGATGATGTTGAAGAGGGAATCAATGGAAATTCACCTGGGGCCATGGATGTTGGAAGCACGGATTTGGAATTTGGTGAAACCGAAGGGAGTACCCGGGGAGTGGAACATATTGGACTACGGTTCAATGGGATTTCCATTCCCAATGGCGCAAAAATACGCTCCGCGCGTATTCAGTTTACCGTAGATGAGGATGTGGATGAACCAGCGGATGTGGTAATGACCATTGCTGCGGAAGCAGTCGATGATGCCGTAACGTATGATGCAAGCGACTTTAACCTAACCAACAGAACGCTGACGACAGCAAGTGTGGACTGGAATATTCCGGTTTGGGCCACAGTCGGTGAGGCCGGACCTGCACAAAAAACGGTGGATATAAAGTCGGTAATCCAAGAGATTATAGATCGTCCAGGATGGGGATATGACAATAGCATAAACATCATTTTTAGCCCTACCACAGAAACACTGGCAAATCCACGTGAATCAGGTAGGGTGGCCGAATCTTTTGACGGAGACCCCGATAAGGCACCGGTCTTAACCATAGACTGGGAACTATAAACACCATTGCAACAGGAGTGGTATTGTGAATAACAACTAAATCATGGAGAAAATGAAAAATATAAGGAAAGCCATCGTTATCGGGAAATTAGTCCCATTTTACACGGTGTTACTTTGTATGGTCTTGATTAGTGCATGTGAAACCAATGAAGATGCAGATAGAATAAGTGTTACACCCCAGCAAAGACCTACCATTGTAACCGTGGAGCCTGCCCAAGGCCGATTTGGGGATGAAGTCATCATCAGTGGAACCCACTTTGACCCTCAAATCATTGACAACACGGTCACGTTGAACGGAACCAAGGCCGTTATAAAGTCGGTAACCCCTACCTCTTTGGTGTTTGTAGTTCCCCAAGGGGCAAGTACGGGCCCTATCCAGGTTTCTGTATTGAATTTTCAGGCCCAAGGCCCAACTTTTACGGTCCTTGCCCCTTTACCTATTATTTCCGAGATAACGCCCTTAAGTGCAGGAGTGGGCGAAAGCATTACCATATCAGGGGAACATTTTGGGGCCGATATTGCTGATAACACAGTAAGTTTTAACGGAACTATGGGCCATATAACCATGGCATCCCCTACTTCAATTACCGTCGTGGTTCCGGAAGGAGCGACATCGGGCCCCATCAGTATTACCGCCCCAGGGGGGACTGTGGAGAGTAGTACCACATTTGAGGTGTTGGTGATAACCACCCTTTCCATACCCTTGACCAGTAATGATGATGATGTAGAGGAAGTGGCCGTTGATTTCGGGGAACCCGTTGGGACCATGGATTTAGGGAGTAGTGATTTGGAGTTTGGGGAAATAAGCAGTGGACAGGGTTTAATGAACATTGGCCTTCGGTTCAATAATGTAACCATTCCCCAGGGATCCACAGTGACAGAAGCTTATATCCAATTTAAGACAGATAATGATGGGTCTGATCCCGTGGAGCTTACGGTTTATGGGGAAAGCACTGCAAATGCGGCGCCATACGTAGGGGATTTGGGAGAGTTGTCCGCTAGAGCTTTGACAACTGCCAGTGTGGTTTGGAATATAGATCCCTGGGTAAATGAAGGGGATAGGGGTGATGCCCAAAAAACGGTCAATATAGCTGCTATTGTTCAGGAAATCGTCAACAGGTCAGATTGGGCCCCTGGGAATAGTATCAATATTATTATGAAGCATACGGGAGTAAGTACGGGTGCATCCAGTTCTTCAGGAGGAAGGGAGGCAGAGAATTACTCTTCATCCAAACCTGATGATGGGGCTGAGCTTACCGTAGTCTTTCAATAGATTGGTTTTTTTGTGATTTGAGTTAGTTATGAAGTGCGACAGCGTCATTGCTTTGGTTTATGGCGCTGTCACAATATTGGGCGCCATCGGCTAGGTGACGCTGTGGAAACAAAATACATCCATGAACAAAAACCTCATTTTTCTTAGTGCCCTATTCGTTCTATTGGGCGTTCTGAGCGGGTGTGATGTGCGGGTTAAGGGTCAGGTACCCCCACCCTCACGTATCTATACCCAGCTATTGAATGAAATTGATGGCCCATACATTTATGATAAGAAAGATAGC
>JBFOLQ010000083.1:0-2110 GCA_040830145.1 Flavobacteriaceae bacterium
ATCATTTTTATTTTCACGGTATTCCGGTGAACGGACAGTTGATGAAATGAAGGGGGATGCCCTTATCCAATCCCGAATAGATTCATTGAAGGAAGAAAAAATCAGGAATACACCTGTTGGGATGGCTCCCTTTAACCCTAATTTTATTTCGGACTACAAAGGGTATGTTTTGGGAATGTCCCCTGGGGAGATTGATAGATTGCATGCCTTTCGTGCCCAGAATACCTTTGTAAATTCAAAAGAGGAATTTCAAGAGGTTACCCAAGTATCCGATTCTTTGTTGAATAGCATATCCCCCTACTTTAAATTTCCTGAATGGGTCACAAAGGGAAAATCGGAATCGCGTGCCACTTTTGGGGACGGTTCCACTTTGGGCAACACCGCAATGCAAAGGAAGAAAGCGGTTCCGGTCGCACAGGATTTAAATAGGGCCACCGCGGAAGAATTAAGGGTCATCAATGGTATTGGGGAGGTCTTGTCAAATAGAATCGTCAAATTTAGAACAGCCTTGGGTGGTTTTTTGGTGGACGAACAGCTCTATGATGTGTACGGATTGGAGCCAGAGGTGGCCGAAAGGGCATTGCAACGGTTCAAGGTACGTTATGTGCCGAACATTACACCCATACATGTGAACACGGCTTCGGTTTGGGAACTGTCCAAATTACCATATCTTCAAAAAGAAGTGGCGCAGGCCATAGTTGATTATCGAAATGCCAATGGATTGTTCAATTCCTTTGATGAATTGCAACGTATTGAAGGTTTTCCATCCAATAAAATAGATCGAATTAAGTTATATTTGCAGCTTTAAATAATGGCACAAATGAATGTTGATATACAGTCTTCCTTAGGGTTCGATTATTCTGAGACACAATTAATGGTTGCGGCGTCGGCAAAAGAGTTTGCGGAGCAGCATATCAGGCCCTATGTCATGGAGTGGGATGAAGCACAGATTTTCCCCATTGAACTTTTTAAGAAAGCTGGTGAAATGGGCTTTATGGGCGTTTTGGTCCCGGAAGAAATGGGAGGCTCCGGTTTGGGCTATCATGAGTACGTGGCCATTATAGAGGAGATTTCCAAGGTAGATCCTTCCATAGGGTTGTCCGTGGCGGCACACAATTCACTGTGCACCAATCATATTCTTTCGTTTGGAAATGATATGCAAAAACAGAAATGGCTTCCCAAGTTGGCCACGGCCGAATGGATTGGGGCCTGGGGACTCACAGAGCACAATACGGGATCTGATGCCGGGGGTATGGCCACTACAGCCGTGAAGGAAGGTGATGATTGGATTCTCAATGGGGCCAAGAATTTTATAACCCATGGAAAGTCTGGGGACATTGCGGTGGTGATCGCACGAACGGGAGCCAAAGGTGATAGTCGTGGTATGACCGCTTTTGCCGTGGAAAAAGGGACTCCGGGATTTTCGAGTGGGAAGAAAGAAGATAAATTGGGCATGCGGGCCAGTGAGACGGCCGAGTTGGTGTTTGACGATTGCAAGATCCCGGATGCCAATAGGCTTGGTGAGGTGGGAGACGGATTTATACAGTCCATGAAGGTATTGGATGGGGGGCGTATTTCCATTGGGGCCCTTTCCCTGGGCATTGCCAAGGGATCCTACGAGGCTGCCTTAAAATATTCCAAGGAACGGGTGCAATTTGGGAAACCCATTAGTCAATTTCAAGGTATTTCCTTTAAATTGGCGGATATGGCCACTGAGATAGAGGCAGCTGAACTGCTGTTGCACAAAGCGGCCTTTTTGAAGAACCAAGGCAGAAAAATGACCAAGGAGAGTGCCATGGCCAAAATGTATGCCTCCGAGGTATGTGTCAAAGCGGCCAATGAAGCGGTACAGATCCATGGAGGGTACGGTTATACCAAGGATTTTCCCGTTGAAAAATTTTATCGCGATTCCAAGTTGTGTACCATTGGGGAAGGCACTACGGAAATCCAAAAAGTGGTCATAGCCAAAAATATTTTGAAATAAGCGGGTTTATTTTGAGGATTGCCATTATATTTGCACCCCCAATGCTAAAAGAAAGGAGGTTGTAGCCTATGTTGATAATACCAGTTAAGGAAGGAGAAAATATAGATAGGGCGCTCAAACGCTTTA
>JBFOLQ010000084.1:0-2016 GCA_040830145.1 Flavobacteriaceae bacterium
CGTGGACAATGAAAAGCTCCTTGCCTTTGCCCCCAGTTTTAACGGGCAAGAGATAAATGCCAGTGCATCCCGGGATAAATTGTCCCCCTTGCCCCACAACATTACCGAAACAGCCCGCGTCGTAAAACTGTTCAAGGGAGATGTCTTTGAAGGGGAGAGAGCTTCCCTCCAAAATTTTAGCCGTCATGTGCAGGAATACGGTATGCTGCATTTGGCTACCCATGCCGTGTTCAACAACCACCAACCTGAATATTCTTATTTGGCCTTTGCCCCTGATGGTCAGGAACGCTTGTTGTTTGTAAAGGACCTCTACAACCTTGAGCTCAATATGGACATGGTGACCCTTAGTGCCTGCGAAACGGCTTTGGGTGACCTAAAACGCGGCGAAGGGTTCATAGGATTGGCCAGTGGCTTTTTCTATGCGGGCGCCAAAAGTATCACCAGTACCCTATGGAAGGTGAATGATGCCTCCACGGCATCATTGATGGGGGATTTTTATGAAACCCTAGCAAAAGGGCATACCAAGGGCGTAGCCCTTCAAAAGGCCCAAAAGCTGTTTCTAAAACGCAATGCGGACAATGCACGGGCCCACCCGTACTATTGGTCCGGATTTGTCCTTTCTGGGAATCACGCCCCCCTGGACCCCAAATGGCCCTGGGTATGGATCATAGCCCCTTTGCTATTACTTCTCGTATTGATAGGAATCTTTGGTACTGGGAAAAAAACTAATCCAAATCGGTAAGCAGTACCTGTACCGCTTCCCTTTTGTAAGAATGCTCCCTAACAAGCTCTGTAAGTTGGTCCTTGGCCAAATCTACCTGATGGACCCGTAGATAGGCCAGGGCCAAATACCAATGGGACTCCGCCACGAAATGTGATCCTGCATCAATATTTTCCTTTAACAGGACTATGGCCTCTTCGGTACGATTCAAGCGCAATAGGCTTTGGGCACTATAAAACTTGGCATAGGGCTGCGCTTTCAACCCCTTTAATTTGTCAAGTGCCATCTCAAAATTTTCCATTTCATAGGCCATAAAGGCGGCCGCCTCCAAAGAATCCCCATTCTCTCCCCTGGTGATGTTGACAACCGTATTGGGATAGGGTTCAAAATTTGACTGATATAAAGCTAGGGAATCCACACCTCCAATGGTTGGCATCAAGGCCCACCACCCTAAGGCAATGAGCACTGCCACGGAAGCAGCCACCATCCAGACGGGGAAACGTTTCCCACCATGTTTCAGTTCCTTACCTTCAGTATTATCTTCCCCAAGGGAGGCATCGGTCTCAAAATGTTGCAGCTTTGCCTTTAGTTTGCCCCCTTCTGCCTGCACAATGGTTTTTTTCAATCGTCTTTCAAATTCAAAACGTTCACGAAATTCAACATTGTCCCGTAAAAGAACGTCCAAGCGCTTTTTCTCATCTGGTGTCAATGAGTTCGAAAAATAACCGTATATCAAATCTTCTTGGTCCATCATAGATCGGTTTGGGGGCCCATGCGTTCCCTAAGGGTCTTCACACAGCGCGATTTGGCCGCCTTTACTACATTTTCATTGTTGTACTGCAATGCCTCCATAATTTCAGTAATGGTGAAACCACGATAATAGAACAGGGTCAGGAGCTCTTGGCACTTTTTGCCCAAGGTTGAAAATTGGGTGTACAGCTCTTCAAGCTCAGGTGCCACACCGGGCATTTCAATTTCAATAGGTTCCTCTAAATCAGTTTCATATTGTGCCATTCCTCCCGATTCTTCAAAATTGACCGTCTTATTGCGCTTTCTCATGCGATCATATATCAAATGCTTACCAATACTGAACAAATAGGTAGAAATACTGCTTGTAAACTTTTGAATCTTTCCTCCCATCACATTATTGTAAAAAATAACAAAGGCATCTTGGTAAATGTACAGGTTATCCGCTTCAGAAAGTGAATAGCGTCGTGCATAATTCAAGAACTTCGCCCTATTCTCCTCATAAACCCTTTTTAGCACAAAATCAGATCCCGATCTAAGGGCTTCCA